>NZ_CAXBVX010000135.1:0-4213 GCF_963979125.1 uncultured Candidatus Puniceispirillum sp. | reverse complement strand
TTCAGTGATCAGGTTTCAGTGATCAGGTTTCAGTGATCAGGTTTCAGTGATCAGGCGGTTTTTTTGCCGCGCTTGCGCAACGCCGGCAACAGCAATGTCAGCAGGGTTGCAAGCACTAATATGATCGCCTGCGGCCGTTCCATAATCAGGCCGACAAGATTATTATCCGAGATCAGCAATGATTGATGGAATGACCGTTCAGCCGTTTCACCAAGCACCAACGCGATCACCAAAGTCAGGCGCGGATAATCGAACCGGATCATAAGATAGCCGAAAATCCCCATGATAAGCGCCAGCAAGACATCGCCGGGTTTGCCTTGCAACACATAAACACCGGTCAGCGAAATTGTTACCACGAGTGGCACCAGAATATTCACATTTACAAAGGTGATGCGCACCAACCAGCGGGCCGTAAGCAACCCAATTACCGACGCACCGACCGCCGACAATGTCAGCGCCACGATCAATCCGTAAATTTCTCTTTCATTTTGCAGCAATAGTGATGGTCCGGGCTCAATGCCGTGCAGTACCAGAATACCAAGAAAGACTGCTGTTTCCGCACTGCCCGGAATCCCAAACGCAACCGTTGGCACAAGCGAGCCACCATCTTTGGCGTTATTTGCACTTTCCGGCGCAATCACGCCAACGATATTGCCCTTACCAAAACTGGACGGATCACGCGATGACTGCACAGTTGACGTATAGGCAATGAATGACGCGACCGTACCGCCAAGACCCGGAATCGCACCAATAATCGTACCAATTACCGAACCACGAACCATCACGGTCCAATGTTTAAAGACAGCGGCGGCGCCTTGCCAAATGCCCGAAATGCTGGCGATCGTTGTGTTGCTTGAAACAACCGACCCACCTTTTAGCGCAAGCTCGATCATCTGGCTGATCGCAAATAGCCCGGTTAGTGTCGGCACTAGCGGGATGCCATCCCACAAATAATCTGTATCGAGGGTAAATCTTGTCGCACCAGAAATTGTATCGACACCAACAAAGGCAAACATCAATCCAAAACCACCAGCGATCAGCCCCCGAAGCAGCTTGCCCCGTGACGATACCGCAATGGCAACCAGACCAAGCACGGTCAGCAACAAAAATTCGACAGGGCCAAACAGCAGGACAATTTCTTTTGCTAATGGAATAAATAGGATCAGGGTAAACAGGCCTAACAACCCCCCCATTGCGGATGCGGTTGCCGATGCGCCAATGGCCTGACCTGCGCGGCCTTGCTGGGCCATCGGATATCCATCAAAAGTCGTCGCGGCGTTTGGTGCCGTTCCCGGGGTATTTAGCAAAATGGCGGTAATTGAACCACCAAAGGAAGTTGCCCCCATGACGCCGCCAGCGAGATACATTGCATCCAGCGATTCCATGCTATACGTAATCGGGATAAGCAAGGCTAATGCCGTTGTGCCGCCTAGCCCCGGGATCATCCCAAAGCACAGCCCCAACAAAACACCAATAAAGACAAACATAACCGAGCCGCTTGTCAGCACACCCAGAAAAGCCTGCAAAACAACATCAACGCCCATGCCAGACATCCATAAAATTTGAAGAAAGCCGAATCAGGGTAAGGCCTAGCTACTGCCCTACCCTGATAGATCGTTAATTTGCCAGAATAGACTTATATTTTGTGTAGAAATCTGACAGGTCTTTCATAAGAACGGTCGCGGCCTCGCCATCAATTGGATCCAGCGGCTTTTTTGTCTTCTTTGACCATTCTTGAACTGCCGGAGAATTGGCAGCGCGCATCAATGCATCAGATAGTTTGTCAGCAATCTCTTTCGGCAATCCGGGAGGGGCACCAACAATCCGATAAAGGGTCAATTTTTCAAACGCGTCATGGCCAAGATCACGCGATGATGGGACGCCTTCGAGGCTAGCCTTGTTCTCAAAGGTTACAATGAATTTCATATCGCCTGATGCAACATATTTGCGAAGCGATGATATTGGCTTCAGCGTCGCGTCAACCTCACCCCGCATCACGGCGATGATGGTCTGGCTTGATCCCTTATAGCCGGTCACGTTCTGGATCGGGCAATCAATCAACGACATTGCAATTTTAGCGGTCACTGATGATGTTGATGACGGGCCGGTATCCGACAGCTTTGCCGGACGGCCAAGCGCACAAAGATCGGCCAGCGAATTGATCGGCGAGTCAGCCTTTACCGCAATCGCATAGGTTGATTTTGCCAGATTGCCAATCCATGTCGTATCTTCCAGATTATAGGATACTTTCTTTCCGAGCATTTGCGGAACGGTCAGGCCCGGCACGTTAAAGATACCGATTGTATAGCCATCAGGAGCAGACCGATAAACGGTCGCAGCACCTTTTTGCCCGCCAGCACCCGGAATATTTTCTGGAACCACTTCAACCCCAAGAATTTTTTCCATTTCCGGTGCAACCGCGCGGACATAGACATCAAAGCCACCGCCGGTGCTGTAAGGCACAACAAATTTAATTGGTTTTTCTGGCCAGTCCGCAGCTGCAGAGCCGACACCAACGAACATTGCAGCGGCAAGCGACAATGACGCGAGGATTCTTTTTGACATTTTTTTCTCCCTAACCTGCCGGCTGTTTTTGAAACAATTTTACAATGCCGACTAACCTAATTAGCCTACTTTTTTATGTTACTAACTCCTAATAAAAACAGTGATCCGATGCCAAATATTTTCAGCAGTCAATGGGAACCATTTTTGTCTGAACAGGACATGGAAATCCTGCGTGTGAGCCATTACGGCCGCAAGCTGCCCCTGCCAAAACGACCCGCATTAGTTGTTATTGATATGACCTATGATTTTTGTGGTGCGCCCGGTATGGATGCTGTTTCGGCAGCAACTGAACGGCGCACTGCTTGTGGACCATCGGCCTGGCAGGCGGTGCCTCTTATCGCACGGGTATTGACCGCAGCAAGACAGGCAAAAATGCCCATTGCCTATAGTCGGCGCAGCGCAATGCGGCTCCGTCGAAAAAGCCCAAAAACGGCGCGTGCCACTGAAGACGCAAAACCATTTTCTGCGGCTGAGGATGGTAACAGCATCATCACCGAGCTTGCCCCAGACACGCCAGATTTAGTGTTTGGCAAAGGCGCGCCAAGTATATTTTTTGAAACCGAATTTCCGGCATGGTTTACCGGTCATGAATGCGACGGATTATTTATCGTGGGATGCACGACATCGGGGTGTGTTCGTGCCAGCGCCGTTGATGCATTCAGCCGCCAGATCAATAGTTTCATTATTGCAGATGCGGTTTTTGACCGGTTTTCGGCATCGCATAAAATTGCTTTGTTTGACTGTCAGGCGAAATACGCCGATTTGATCAGCACCGCCGATTTCGAGTCCCATTGCCGCTAAGTTTGGCAGATTACCAAGCGTCAAAGCCGCGTGGGTCAAAAAGCGCCCCACGATAGAGGTTATATTGAAGCAGAATTTCGAAAACCGCGACCACGAATAGCAGGCTGCCAATGCTGGCAAGGACCGAATTGCGCCAGCTTTGTTTGCCCTGATAACGCATATACACCAATACAAAAACAAAAACACTTGGCAAGATTCCGATAAACATCATCAGACCAACACACAAGACCATCCAAAGCAGCATCACGACCTCAGCGCTGATCGCCGGATTATGCTTCATTTCCCGGTTGCTGAAATCAGCCCCCAGCCAATGCCCAATCTTTTGCGCAAATGGGCTGGTACCGCGTGCCAAAAAGTCGAACACACATAACAACGCCGTGATTGCCGCAACAAGAAATGGCATCATCCGCGGAATTTCGGCCAGATCATTGCTCCAGATTGCAAACCCAGCAGATAATATGAACAGCGTGATCGGCACCAATGGCGACCGGACTAAAGCTGGTGTCTGGCTGGATTCGGTCATGGCATTACTCCGACGGGAAAATGAGAGATTTAATAACCACAGGGGCGGAACCGGTTGATCTTATAACATCACCGATATCGATGAAATCGAAATTTGAAACCTCAATTCCATCAATCGAAATGATCGGACCGGCAAAGCCTTCTTCAACCCGAAAATGAATTCCCAACAGACCCGCAATATCACCGCGAACAACCAGTATCAGCGGATGCCCGCGCCCGATGACTGTTTCAAGACCACCAAGAACGGCACGGGCAAACCCCCGAAGCCTTGCAAAACTTGCCGAGCCTTGCCACGGTACCGCAAGCGCAACTGGCTGATCCGGAT
>NZ_CAXBVX010000134.1:0-4317 GCF_963979125.1 uncultured Candidatus Puniceispirillum sp. | reverse complement strand
CATGGGGAATGCGTGGTGAAAACGACTTGATACCCTTCACTCGACAAAGCTGAGAGAGAATGTCTCACCAGTTCAATAGCTTGAGGATGGAGGTATAATTCAGGCTCATCAATAAGTAGCAATGTTGTGCGCCCTTGAGAACCATCATCACCACTTTTTTTGATGTCGGCTAGGCATTTTATTAAAGCAATTTGTATAGTGCGCTGTGTGCCGTGTCCAAATGAACTGGCATCTTGGCTTGATGCGCCTTCCAAAGAAGTATCTTTCAGCTTTATTGTCCCACCTTTTAAGAAATCCGTGAATTTCAGAGCAGGGATATGTATTTTGGCAGAAATACCATTGAAAAATTTATCAACTTCATTTTGAATTTGGTTGTCAATTTCAACCAAACCCTCATCTCTAAAACGACTATCTGCTCCGAGTTTTTGGTCAACTTTTATCAGCGCACTTTCAACTTCTGTTGCGTATTTTGCACTAACCATTTCAGTGATCTCTTTGATAAGATTCCCGATAGCAGAACTTGCCGTATTTTTGGATAGGTCATCTAACGAATTTTCCATCGCACCAATGAAGATTGGTTCAGGAAAAAGGGCAGAAATCGCGGCATCAATACCTGCTGGGTTATTAACCCATGTGCCGTCACTGTTGAAAATTTGTAGTTTGATATTTGCTACTCTGTCATTTGGTTTGAATTGCGTTCGCTTTATCGTGATAGTTTCATTCAGTACATAGTCTTTTATTCGGTTGCGATGCGTTTCATCAACCCCCACCAACACATGCTCGGTAACACCTGAGATGGTGGCTTCTACAACTACCTCTTTCGTCTTATCGAAGAAGTCTGTTTCAATAAGTGATGATTTTTTCACTGCCCATTGAATAGCCTTCAGGATGTTTGTTTTCCCTGCATTATTACAGCCTACGAGGGGAGTGTATTTTGAGAAAGTAAAAAAGGCACCGCTAATGCTTTTGAAATTGATGATGTTTATTTTTGATATTAGGTGCATACCAGTGCGTCTCCATTAGAGATTTTATCAAGCAACACATCTGGCGGGAAACGTAACAGAGCCGAACGCTATTAAATCAGCGTTGCGCATTGACCCTATGTTTATATGGTGGATTATGTCAATAATACAGAAGGGTAGCCACTATTCATGTCATCCATCACAGCTCCCCATCCGGTGTCATTGATCTGACATCATAAGAGGGGGCGAAGGCGACCAAGGCCGTGCAGGACACGGCGGTTGCCAGAAACAACAGCGGCAATCCATATTCCACCACCCCCAAAACACCCAACGCTATCCGCCTGTATCAGGCCGTGGGCAAGGCCGCGTCGGCGGTATAGCGCGCATAGCGATCCGGGCTGATATTCGCACCACAGGCCAGCACGCCAACCGATTTACCCCTGACCCTATCACGCAAAGGCCCCAACGCGGCGGCCAGCGACGCGGTACAGGCCGGCTCGGCGATCAGGCTTAGCGTATGGCGCATCAACAGCATGGTTTCGGCCATCGCGCGGTCATCAATAAGCACAATGTCATCAACATTCTGGCGAGCCAGCGCAAAGGATTCGGCCATTGCCATCGGCGCGCCCAGACTGTCGGCGATCGTATCAATCCGGTCAAGCACGGCAGGGGTGCCCGTGGCAAAGCTGCGGCGTAAACTGTCTGCCCCCTTGGGTTCGACGCCAATGACGGTAATATCCGGATTATGCCGCTTGATCGCGGCGGCCATACCCGAAATCAAACCACCACCGCCAACAGGCAAAATAACCATATCAAGCGGCGGGGCGTCTTCGATAAATTCGGCACCGCATGTGGCCGCGCCAAAAGCCATATTCACGTCATTGAAAGGATGCAGGATATGCCGGCCTTCATCGGCAGCGATCTGGTCAAGCATGGGCAAGGCACGCGCCATATCAGGCACCAGCACAATTTCGGCACCCAAGGCCCGGCACCCGTCAATGCGGATCGGATCAGCCGCCTCGGTCATCAGGACTTTGGCGCTGATGCCCTGTTTGCGTGCCGCCCAGGCCGTGGCCAGCGCATGATTGCCGCCACTGAAGGTGGCAACGCCCTTGGTCTTTTGTGCGTCAGACAGCCAGTCAACCCCCAGCAAGGCCCCCCGCGCCTTGAATGAGCCAGTATGCTGAAACAATTCAAGCTTCATAAATAGCCGTGATTCAGCCGGGATATAGGGGGCGATCTTGCTGCTTTCCAGCGACAAAACAGGGGTACGGATGATACGGCCAGCCAAAGCATCGCGCGCCGTATCAATCAAATCAGACGCAAATTTTTTCATGCGTCGAATCTATCAATAAGCATTGGTCGGCGTCAATTGGACAATGCGGCAGACACAGCGTGGGGGATGCGTGGAAATGCAGAGGGAATGCGGGGGGTGCGTGGGGGACGCCTAGTTATGCCGATGAAGCGCGGTATCACAAGGGATGAGGCGATGCGTCGCATTGTAAGCATGGCTGGCACGCGCCATCTATCGGCTATCGCGCATCATTGTCATGGTTTCGACAAGCTGGTGCTGTCACGTTATAGAGGATGATTTCATGAAGTTTATTTTATGCGCATTGGTCGCGTTTTTCGTAACTCCTGCCCTGGCCGCGGATATGACCATCGAAATGCTGAACAAGGACGCCAACGGCAATAAAATGGTCTATAGCCAGGAAGTTGCCATGATCGATGCTGGCGATACGGTGACATGGGTGCCGTCGTCTAAAGGGCATAATGTCGAGATGATCGCGTCGCCAAACGGCATGAAATTCAAGTCAAAAAACAGCAAGGAAGCCAAAATCACCTTTGACCAGCCAGGTATCTATTATTACTGGTGCACCCCGCATAAGGGCATGGGCATGATCGGGCTGGTGGTTGTTGGTGGTGATCTGTCGAATAAGGATGATGTCGCCGCCGCCAAGGCGATGGGCAAAAGCAAAAAGAAGCTAAAGGCATTGCTGGCCAGCCTGTCCTAGGCTTGGGTATTTACGCCGCATATAACGCATCAAAAAAGGCAGCTTTGGCTGCCTTTTCCTTAGTTGTTTGATGATGATCTAATCGTCACATGCGATTAATACCCATCGATAAAGCTTTTGACCTTGGCTGAATCGGTGCCGATAGACGCGTCTTCCAGCTCCTCGGTTTCGGCTTTGAACTGCATACGGTGCCATCCTAGCCAGAAGATAACGCCAATGATTGTCATGGTGACTTCCCATCCCTGAAAGGGATAGACAGCCCCGACATTGGCAAGATCAACAGCCCAATTTTCATATCCAATTGTTGACATAATATCCTCCTTTATGAATGTGCCTTGTCTGATGCGATGATGTCAGCCTTGGCGGCTTCGTAAATAGCATTATCGTCAAAATCGAGTCCTTGAATTTCGACTTTTTCAGGTACTCGCAAGACATTCATCCTAGCCTGAATACGCGTGACGATATAGGCAGGCAAAAAGCCAAGAACGCCAAACATAATCACCGCCCCGAGGAATTGGCCAAGCGGATTGATCGTGGCATAGCCTTCAAATGGTGATGACGGAACGCCCCACAGGACGAAGCCCGAAATCACTAGGCCAACAAAGCCAGCATAGCCATGCACAGCAACCGCGCCAACCGCATCATCAATCTTGAACCTACGCTCAACCCAGTAATGCAGCTTGTAAGCGATTACAACGCCGACAGCGCCTATCAGCATAGCCTGAATCGGATGATAGAGATCGTTACCAGCCGAGGCTGTGATAATGCCCACAAGACCCCCAGAGAAGGTCCAGAACGGATTGCCCTTGGAGATAATATAAGCGGCCATCAATCCACCCGATAGCGACATCAGGAAGTTAAAGGTGATCGCGCTAAGCGAGGTGGGCGCCAGATAGATATTGGTGGCTGTCCATGTTTCGCCCGTGATCTGCCCGCCAATAACTTCAGGCGAAATAACCGGTACATTACAGGCGGCATAAAAGCCCCAGAAACCAGTATAGATCATGAAGATGCCAACGCTGAGCAACCAGGGATTATGTGGCGGTATATCGCGTGGGGTGCCGTCCTTGGCAAATTTACCAATACGCGGACCCAGCACCGCCAGAACACCTAGCGCATAACCACCAGCGATAGCGTGAATAACACCCGATGCATAGGCATCATGATAGCCCAGTTCGCGCACCATCCAGCCAGCGTAATGCCAGCCCCATGCCGCATCGACAATCCAGAATACCGAACCGATCAGTACGGCATGTACCCAAAAGGCACTTGAGCGAATCCGCTCGATAACCGACCCCGACACGATTGACGCGGCTGTCCCTGAGAACAGCAGGAACGCC
>NZ_CAXBVX010000133.1:0-4454 GCF_963979125.1 uncultured Candidatus Puniceispirillum sp. | reverse complement strand
GCGACAGTGACCGACGCTATAATTGTTACTGGCGCACGGCAGAAATCAAAGAAAAAGTCGCTATCCAGAAACCGCGACAGACGCGACCTTTTACCCGTTTTGCTCATGACCCGCCTCCATTTAGCGGATCTTGTTTAATGCGCGGATCAATCAGGAAATACAGCATATCAACGATGAAATTGATAATCACAAACAAGGTGCCAACAAGTAGCAAATAGGCAGACATAACAGGCACATCAACAAAATAGACCGCATTGATAAACATTAAGCCAACACCTGGCCATTGAAAGACCGTTTCGGTGATGATGGCAAAGGCGACAATCGAGCCGATCTGCAATCCCGCTACCGTCGTCACCGGAACCAGCGTGTTTTTGAGCGCATGACGGAACAGTATCATTTTTTCGGTCAGACCCCGCGCCCGTGCGAATTTGATAAAATCCTGGCGCAAAACTTCGAGCATTTCCGAACGAACCAGCCGCATTATCAGCGTCATCTGATACAGCCCTAATGTCACCGCCGGCAAAATGATTGATTTGAGGCCTGATATACTTAGAAGTCCGGTTTCCCAGACACCAACCATAACGGTATCACCACGCCCAAATGAGGGTAGCCAGCCAAGCTCGACAGCGAATAGCCAGATCAATAATACCCCGATTAGAAAGGTCGGTAATGACACGCCAACAAGCGAGGCCGTCATAATGAAATGCGCCGAAAAACCCTGTCGTCGAACGGCGGTATAAACGCCCAGAATGACGCCAAAAAACAAAGCAAAAAAGGCAGATACAAAGGCCAGTTCCAATGTCGCTGGCAACCGTTCGGCAATCAGCGTCGAAACAGGTTCAGCTGTACGATAGGAAATGCCGAATTCACCCCGCACCGCATTCCAGACAAAACGTCCATATTGGACGATCACCGGATCATCTAATCCCATGCGGTCAATAAGCGCGTTGCGGTCACTAACCGTAGCTTCCTGACCAAGGATATTATCAACAGGATCGCCAACAAATCGAAAAATACAGAACGAAATCAGCGCTACAAGCAATAGCACAAAAATGGCCTGATAAAGTCGGCGGAGAAGGATGATCAACATGACAGGAACCAGTCATTAAAAAGGAGGCGGAAAGCCCGCCTCCTTAAAACATTCTTAGTTAAAAGACAGATATTTGAAATGCGGCTGATCTTCTGGCTGCACATCAAATTTGATGCCGTCTTTCATGCCCCAGTTCAACACCTGATTATGGATTGGAAGATATAGCTGGTCTTCTTGAACCTGTGCCCAAATTTTGCCAATGGTGGCATCACGTACAGCAAGATCAGTTTCTGATTCCAAGCTGACAATCATGTCATTCACGGCGGCATTATCATAGCCAGTGTTATTCCATGACCCACGATTCTCGGTGGTGGCGTGAACAAGGAAGTTGAAAATGTAATGCGAGTCAAATGTTGGCACGCCCCATCCCAGCATATAGAACTCAGTTGTCTTGTTCTTAATCAGCGGGAAATGTTGTGCTTTTGGCTTGGCGTCAAGATTAACCTTGATACCGATCTGGCCAAACATGCCAACCGCGGCCAGACAAATCGCCTCGTCATTGATATAGCGATCATTCGGACAATTCAATGTGACCGAAAATCCATCCGCATAACCAGCATCAGCCAATAACTTTTTCGCCGCGGCAACATCATGTGCCGGGATTTTGTCAAGGGCGGCTGTCCAGCCATTTACGAAAGGCGGCATGATAACATTTGTCGGTGATGACTGTTCGCGCATCACGACTTTCTTGATCGCATCACGATTGATGGCGATGTTCATGGCGCGGCGCACACGCACATCGGCAAATGGGTTCTTGCCGTCAACATTATCTGTTTTCAGATCATCAAGCCCGCTATTCATGCCAAAAAAGATCACGCGGTTCTGCGCCGCTGTAACAACCTTCAGACCTGACTGGCTGCCAACGCGCTTGAGATCCTGTACGGGTACGTCCTGAATGAAATCGACTTCACCTGACAGCAATGCAGCAACACGGGTCGCGGCTGACTGAATAGGCGTATAGACAATCTCGCTAACCTCTAGCGGGAATGTACCTTTACCCCAATAAGCAGGATTGGCTTTCAGTACGGTTTTCTGATCAGGCGTCCGGCTTGCTAGAACAAACGCGCCAGTACCGTTGGTATTCTGTGACGCAAATGTTGTTTCGCCACCAGCAACATCCTGCGGGGCAGACGCACCATTGGATTCGGTCCATCCGCTATCCATCATGAACAGATTGGTCAGATTATTGATCAACAACGGGTTTGGTCCGTTGGTTTCCATATCGATTGTATGATCGTCCACCTTGCGGATATCCTTGACACTGGTCAGCAATTCTTTCATTGCCGAAGTCGGCATCATCGCACGCTTAAAGCTGTAAACAGCATCATCAGCGGTGAAATCAGCCCCATCGTGGAATTTTACCCCCTTGCGCAGGGTAAAACGCCAGACATTAGGGTTGTCGGCCAGCGCTGTCCAAGACGTTGCAAGTCCCGGTGTGATCTGGCCTGCCATATCACGCTGCAAAAGCGGTTCATAAATCTGGTGCGCAAGTGTGTGGGTCGGCCCCTCATTCTGGGCATGCGGATCAAGCGTAAGCGAGTCACCAGACCGCGCCCAGCGAAGCGTTTGTGCGTTTGCGGCCGAAATCGCCATGCCGGTGATGGCGGCGACAACGATGCCTGTTTTTAGAAATTTCATTCTTCTCTCCCAAAGTCTTTGATGCAAATATTACACATTACTTTTGCGCCTTGGCTGACGCTTTACAAGATTTTTATTAGGAAAAGTTTAATTTGTTTCACCACTTAGATAAAACCGCACATATTATACACAAATCATGCACCCCCATGGCATGGACAATAGTTTGAAAATACTTTGAAAAATAAAAACTGTTAAAAGTGACATTATCAATGCGTGAACTCTATCAGCTTTGGCCAGCGGCGCTGACCCACGAACAGATCGATACCATCACCGCTGCCGCCCTTGACCAGCCCGCCCACGACGCAACCATCTTTTCGTCCGCCGAAACCTTGCAAGGCATCCGTAGCAGTACAATCCGCTGGGTGCCAGATGAATGGATAAAAGATGTGCTCTGGGACTATATCCAGCAAGCCAATAGCAAAGCCTTTCACATTGATGTGCAGAATGATGCCGAAATACAATTCACCGAATATCATGCCACGCAGGCTGGTCACTATGACTGGCATCATGATGTAAATTGGAACGGGTCAACCGCATCTGACAGGAAACTGTCTGTTACGGTTCAGCTTAGTGACCCGTCAGAATATGAAGGTGGCAATTTTGAGTTTGATGAGCTCAAGACCAATGCTGATTTCTCGTCACGGGGGTCTGTGCTGATCTTTCCCTCTTATCTTCGACATCGGGTTAGCCCTGTCACCAAGGGGACAAGGCGGTCGCTTGTGGCATGGTTCACTGGGCCACGATGGACATAAGCGCACCTAGTCATTATCCGCATCATTCTGGTATCGATATTGGTTAGCTGGTCGATAACGCACAACCAGACAACCAAGCGCAATAATCAAAATCGCGCCAGCTTCAAAAACCAGCGTGATAGGTTCCATTTCCTTGCCCTGAAGGATAATCAGACGCGCAATCGCCGTCATGGCAATGAAAAGCGGCAATGTTATTGGAATACGGTTGCTGGCAAAAAATATCCCGATCATCCCCAGCACCTCGGTATAGATAAACAGTAATAGCAGATCGGCAAGATTAACTTTGCCTGCTTCATAGACGATGATTATTTCCTGAAATGTGGCAACAACTGTTAGAATCGCAATTAATGTCAAAAGACCCTTTTCAATGAACTTGATTCCGATTGATATATTCTTTTCAAACATTGGCACCACCTTTGAAATTGATCTTGTTTTCGGTCAAATTGCTAAAGCAAAGTCGATCTCTATGGTTGATGACTGTAGAGCCAAGGTCAAGCCTCACTTTAAAAGCAAATCTATAAGTGATGATCGATTAAGTCTCGCCCAGATCATGCGGGCGTTACCGATACCATAACCCTTGCGCGAGAATAGCCACTTGCCTTACTGTTAAGGCGCTTTGAGAGAGTTTTATTTTATGTTTGGGGATAGTTCATGACAAACGAGACAAAACGCTATCATGGGCTTGATCTATTACGCGCGGTGGCGATGCTTTTGGGGATCGTTTTTCACGCGCCTATTATCTATTACATTCCCGAAATGGCTGACGGATTCAGGGAATTTGGCATTTCGACCGATATGATTCCCGAGATGGAATTATGGCTGCAAATTCTGACACAATGGACGCATAACTGGCGGATGCCAGTATTTTTCATGATCTCGGGCTTCTTTGCAATGATGATATTTGAACGCAAAGGCTTTGGTTATCTGCTCAAAGACCGATTTGTGCGCCTTGGATTAACGATGATTATATTTGC
>NZ_CAXBVX010000132.1:0-4679 GCF_963979125.1 uncultured Candidatus Puniceispirillum sp. | reverse complement strand
AGCTTGTTACCCTGCATCGCCGCACGATAACCAACACCGTTGATTTCAAGCTTGCGGGTAAAACCAGTGGTCACACCAGCAACCATATTGCTTACGGTTGCCCGCATGGTGCCCCAAAGCGCCTTGGCTTGCTTTGAATTACGGCGTGGTGCAACAGTTGCCATATTGTCGGCAACCGACAATTCAACATCACGATGCAACGGCGCGGTAAGTTCACCATTTTTTCCTTTGACAACGACCATGCCGCCTTCTTGTGACACAGTCACATCAGACGGGATAGCAATCGCACTGTTTCCGACACGAGACATCTAAACAGCTCCCTAAAATACGTGGCAGAGGACTTCGCCGCCAACTTTGGCAGTGCGGGCCTCATTATCTGAAAGAACGCCGCGTGGTGTGGACAGAATGGCAATACCAAGTCCGTTATACACCCGTGGCAGATCACGAAGCCCATGATACACACGACGACCAGGGCGTGATACGCGCTTGATCTCGGAGATTACTGGCTCACCTTCGTGATATTTCAGCTCAATCTTCAATTCCTTGATGCCAGGACGTACATCAACGCTGGAATAGTTACGGATGTAACCTTCGCGCTTGAGCACTTCCAGAACATTTGTCCGGAACCGTGATGACGGGCTGGATACGACATTTTTGCGTGCATTCTGACCGTTACGAATACGGGTCAGCATATCACCTAGAGGATCACTCATTGACATTTTTATATCTCCTCTGACTTACCAGCTTGATTTCACGACACCCGGCACCTGACCCATTGAGGCCAGATCACGAAGCGCGATCCGAGACATTCTTAATTTACGATCATAACCGCGTGGACGTCCTGAGATTTCACAACGATTGCGAACGCGAATTGCCGCGCTGTCGCGTGGCTCTTCAGCCAGCTTCAAAACAGCCTGAAACCGCTCTTCAATCGGCAGTTCCTTATTCTTGATAATTGCCTTCAAAGCAGCGCGACGTGCACCCTTAGAGGCGACTATACGCTTGCGCTTGTTATTTTTTTCAACGGCGCTTTTCTTAGCCATGTCTGACCCCTTTGCCTTACGCTTTAATAAACGGAAACTGGAAGTTCGCGAGCAATTCGCGGGCTTCGTCATCCGTGTTGGCAGAGGTGACTACGATGATGTCCATGCCGCGGACTTCATCAACTTGGTCGTAATCAACCTCAGGAAAAATGATTTGTTCCTTGATACCCATGGCGTAATTGCCATTACCATCGAAACTTTTGCCATTCAGGCCGCGAAAATCACGTACGCGCGGCAGGGCAATCGTTACAAGGCGATCAATGAATTCATACATTTGCTCGCGACGCAGGGTCACTTTACAACCGATTGGCATACCTTCGCGCAATTTGAAAGCCGCATTGGCTTTCTTTGAACGAGTCACAATCGGCTTTTGACCAGTAATCGCAGCCAGTTCACGCGTGGCATGATCGATTTTTTTCGAATCACGCACGGCTTCACCGACACCCATGTTAATGACGACCTTCTCAAGCTTTGGAATCTGCATGGCATTCTTATAGCCAAACTTTTCCACAAGAGCCGGGCGAACTGCCGTCAGATAATGTTCTTCTAAACGCGTTTTCATCTCAGCTTACTCTCCTTACCCTGGCTTATGCCAGAGCCTTACCAGACCGACGAGCGATCCGAACTTTTTTGCCATCCTTGACTTCATAACCGACGCGCGTTGCTGCTCCGTTATCAGGGTCAATATGGGCGACATTAGAAATATGCATTGGGGCTTCCATTGGAATGATACCACCAGCATCACTTTGGGTCGGACGACGATGACGTTTGACCATATTGATACCCTGAACGCGAATGCGGGATTCAGCGCGAAGCACTTCAAGAACTTCGCCTTTTTTGCCCTTATCACGGCCAGTGATCACAATAACCTGATCGCCCTTTTTGATTTTGAACTTATCAGCCATCACAGCACCTCCGGCGCAAGCGAAACAATTTTCATGAATTTTTTGCTCCGCAACTCACGTGTTACAGGGCCAAAAATACGCGTGCCAATCGGCTCGTCCTGCTTGTTCAGCAAAACAGCTGCATTCCGGTCAAAACGGATGGCACTGCCATCTGCACGACGGATTTCCTTGGCAGTGCGAACAATAACAGCACGATGCACATCGCCCTTTTTGACTTTACCGCGTGGAATGGCTTCCTTTACGGACACCACAATCACGTCACCTACACCAGCTACCTTGCGACCTGAGCCACCAAGCACCTTGATACATTGAACCCGGCGTGCGCCAGAGTTATCGGCAACTTCAAGATTTGACTGCATTTGAATCATGTCAGTCTCCCCCTAGGCTTTGGCTGCGTCGTCATAGATCACTTCATAGACCTTTGACTTTGAAATTGGTGCACATTCGCGGATACGAACAAAATCACCCTCTTTGAAGTGGTTTTGGGCATCATGTGCCGCAAACTTCTTCGACTTGGTAATAATCTTTTTATAAACCGGGTGCATGATGCGACGCTCGACAAGCACTGTTACAGTCTTGTCTGCTTTATCGCTCACAACGGTTCCCTGCATGGTACGCTTTGGCATAACTTGCTTTCCTTACTTAGCTGCATTTTCTGCACTGGTTTTTTGACCAAGCACAGTTTTGATGCGGGCGATTTCGCGGCGCACAATACGTGCACGCGCCGGGTTTTCATTCTGACCACCTGCAATCTGAAAGCGCAGATTGAACTGCTCTTTTTTCAGATCAACAAGCTGGGTTTTCAGCTCATCAGGGGTTTTAGCACGAAGCTCTTCAGCCTTAACGGTTGCCATCTTAATGCCTCTTTCTAATCGCTATCGCCGAGACGACGAACAATTTTGGTATCAAGCGGAAGCTTGGCAGCGGCAAGACGGAAAGCCTCCTGCGCCAATTCCCACGGAACACCATCAATTTCAAACATGATGCGGCCTGGCTTAACACGGGCTACCCAAAATTCAGGTGAACCCTTACCTTTACCCATCCGAACCTCGGCAGGCTTTGATGATACAGGCACATCAGGAAAAATACGGATCCAGACACGGCCAGTACGGCGCAGGTGACGTGTGATAGCACGACGTGCGGCCTCAATCTGGCGTGCTGTGACACGCTCAGGTGACATGGCCTTTAAGCCATAAGACCCGAAATTCAGTTGTGTTCCACCCTTGGCATTGCCATGGATACGGCCTTTGTGAGCCTTGCGGAACTTGGTACGCTTTGGCGAAAGCATGACTTAATCTCCCTCGTCTTAACCGTTTGCGCGTGGCGCAGGGCCAGCTTGCTGTTCGGCCAAGCGCTTGTCTTGAGCCATTGGGTCATGAGCCATTACTTCGCCCTTGAAAACCCAAACTTTGATGCCGCAGGCACCATAGGTGGTAAAAGCAGTTGCTTCACCGTAATCAACTTCAGCGCGCAATGTATGTAGTGGCACGCGACCTTCGCGATACCATTCAGTACGCGCAATCTCAGCACCGCCCAAACGACCAGCACAATTAATCCGCACACCCAAGGCACCAAGACGCATTGCAGACTGAACCGCACGCTTCATAGCACGACGAAAACCAACACGACGTTCTAGCTGCTGAGCAATGTTTTCGGCAACCAGCTTGGCATCAATTTCAGGCTTGCGCACCTCAACGATATTCAGGCTGACTTCACCGCCAATACGTTTGCCAAGATCAACACGTAGCTTTTCAATATCCTGACCTTTTTTACCGATGATAAGACCTGGACGACCCGCATGGATTGTGACACGGGCGCGGCCAGCAGGACGTTCGATCACAACGCGGCTGATAGCGGCCTGTTTTAGGCGATCCATCAGATATTCGCGTAGTTTGATGTCTTCATGCAGCAATTTGCCGTAGTTACGACCAGCATACCAGCGTGAGTCCCATGTACGGTTGATACCAACACGCAGACCAATTGGTTTAACTTTCTGACCCATCTACTGGTCTCCTCTTTCACCGACAATGATCGTCAGATGTGAATATGGCTTAAGGATACGTGCACCACGACCGCGGGCGCGTGCCTTGAAACGCTTCATCACCAGACCTTTGCCAACATGTGCTTCTTTGACGTAAAGACGGTCAACATCCAAAGAATGATTGTTTTCCGCATTTGCGATCGCTGATTTCAATGCTTTTTCAACGTCGTTAGAAATCCGGCGACGTGAGAAGGTCAAGGTTGCAATCGCCTTGTTCACATCCATGCCCCGTATCATTGTCGCCACCAGATTCAGCTTTTGAGGGCTGACCCGAATATTACGAACAATCGTCTTAGCTTCGCTATCGGCCAGAACTCTTGGTTTTGCTTGCTTACCCATCGTGAGCCCCTAACGCTTTGATTTCTTGTCGGCGGCGTGACCGTAATAGGTGCGGGTTGGTGAAAATTCACCAAATTTATGCCCGACCATTTCTTCAGAGACAGATACCGGAATAAATTTGTTTCCGTTATGCACCCCAAAGGTCAAACCAACGAATTGTGGCAGGATTGTTGAACGGCGTGACCAAGTCTTGATGACTTCATTACGACCAGATTCGCGAACCTTGTCTGCCTTTTTCAAAAGATGTCCGTCAACAAACGGACCTTTCCAAACTGAACGTGCCATGACTATCAAAAAACCCTTATGGCTTGCGACGCCGCACAATCAGGCGGTCAGTCTTCTTGTTAGAAC
>NZ_CAXBVX010000131.1:0-4762 GCF_963979125.1 uncultured Candidatus Puniceispirillum sp. | reverse complement strand
TCGCCAAAGGGGCGTATTCTGACTGAAATGACTGCGACCTGTCTTGGTGATGATGAATTCATGCTGATGACGGGGGCGGGGGCTTACTGGCATGATTTTGATTTGCTGTCTTTTGCCTTGCCAGCAGATGGTGTGATTTCAATTAGTGACATGACGCGTGATTTTGCCACCTTGCTTGTCACTGGACCAAAGGCACCTGCTTTGCTTGCTGATGTGGTTGATATTGATGTGGCGTCAGGTGCATTTCCGTGGCTAACATTCCAGAAAATTATGATCGCTGGCGTTGAAACCACCGCTATACGTGTATCCTTTGCTGGCGAGGCCGGATGGGAATTACATTGCCCGATGCAAGATGTTGTCACAGTTTATGACGCCATTATTGCACAGGGTGATGCGCATCAACTTGGACATTTCGGTATGTTGGCACTTGACTCGATGCGACTTGAAAAAGGCTATCGGTCATGGAAATCCGATCTGACGTCTGATTATACCATGCTGGAAAGCGGTCTCGAACGTTGGGTCAATTTCGGCAAGGATGATTTTACTGGCAAGGCAGCGTTGATGGCCGAGCATCAGGCCGGAGCAAAGCGCCGCTTTGTGACGTTGACTGTTGATGATCCGGATGATGGCGAACCTTTTGGCGAAGCTGTCTATCTAAGCACTGTTTTGGTGAATGACGCGCCTGCCGGATTAATTGTGTCGGCTGGTTACGGACATCGGATAGGGGCATCGATAGCTATGGCGGTGATTGATGAAGCCGCGCTGGTTGACGATGCAGTCGTTGCAGTTGATGTGCTTGGGCGTATCCGTCATGCGCAGATTGTCGATGGTCATGCTCTTTATGATCCATCTAATGCAAAGTTAAAGGTGTAATCATGACCATTCCGTCACATGCACGTGCTGTCATCATTGGTGGCGGTGTCATCGGTTGTTCGATTGCGTATCACCTTGGCAAGCTTGGCTGGAAGGATGTGATTCTGCTTGAACGCAAGCAGCTTACCTGTGGAACGACCTGGCATGCCGCAGGTCTGATTGCCCAGCTTCGTGCCACCCAGAACATGACGCGTCTGGCAAAATATTCGCAGGAACTATATTTTGATCTGGAACAGGAAACGGGCGTTGCCACTGGCTTTAAGCGTAACGGGTCAATCACTGTTGCGCTGACAGATGAACGGATGGAAGAACTGCGACGTTCGGCAGCGATGGCGCGGGCGTTTGGTGTCGAGGTCGATGAGATTTTGCCCGATGACATCACCAAACGTTATCCGGGTCTTTCTCTTGATAACGTAGTTGGCGGGGTATGGTTGCCAAAAGACGGGCAGGCTGACCCGGTCAATATTACGCAGGCACTGGCCAAAGGCGCACGTAATTTTGGCGTCAAAATCATTCAGGGTGTCAAGGTAACCGCGATTAATCAGGCGGATGGGCGCGTCAGTGGTGTGATGACAAATGAGGGGCCAATAAGTGCAGATTACGTGGTTAATGCGGGGGGCATGTGGGCACGTGAAATTGGCGCTATGGCTGGCGTTGCGGTACCGCTTCATGCGTGTGAGCATTTTTATATCGTAACTGAGGCGATTGAGGGATTAACCCCGAATCTGCCTGTTCTGCGGGTGCCGGATGAATGTGCTTATTATAAAGAAGATGCGGGCAAGATGTTGCTTGGCGCATTTGAACCAAATTCCAAACCATGGGGCATGGACGGAATCCCTGAAGATTTTGAATTTGACTCATTACCCGAAGATTTTGACCATTTTGAACCTATTCTTGAACGCGCGGTTGAACGATTGCCAGCACTGGCAACAGCAGGTATTCAGACATTCTTTAACGGGCCGGAAAGCTTTACACCGGATGATCGCTATATCTTGGGGGAAGCACCCGAACTAAAGAACTTCTTTGTTGCGGCGGGCTTTAATTCTGTGGGCATCCAGTCCGCAGGTGGCGCTGGTATGGCGCTGGCTGAATGGATGGATACGGGCAACGCCCCGATGGATTTATGGGATGTCGATATTCGCCGAATGATGCCGTTTCAGGCGAACCGTACCTATCTAAAAACCCGTGTTTCGGAAACCCTTGGTCTGTTATATGCCGACCATTTTCCCTATCGTCAGGTTGAAAGCGCCCGCGATGTTCGCCAGTCACCTTTACATGACCGGCTGAAAACGGCTGGTGCTTGTTTTGGCGAGACAAGTGGATGGGAACGCGCGAACTGGTTCCTGCCGCAATCTGAAATCGCCAAAGGTATAGCGCCTGCTTATGAATATAGCTGGAAGCGGCAAAACTGGTTTGACTATAGTGCTACCGAGCATAGGGCAGTTCGGAAAAAAGTAGGTATGTTTGACATGTCCAGCTTTGGCAAAATCAAAATGGTTGGCAAGGATGCCGAAGCTGTTTTGCAAATCATTGCCGCAAACGATGTCGCTGTTGCGCCAGGCAAGATAGTTTATACGCAATTTTTAAATGAGGCTGGTCACATTGAAGCTGATGTAACGATTACCCGGCTATCATCGGATGAATTTCTTATTGTAACCCCAGCTGCAACAATACGTCGTGATCTGCATTGGATTAATGGACATATCCCCGATGGTGCGCACGCGATAGCGATTGATGTCACCGCGTCCGAGTCTGTGCTTGTTGTCATGGGGCCTGAAGCGCGTGATTTTCTGCAACCCTTGATTCCGCAAAGTCTGGCGAATGAAGATTTTGCCTTTGGCACGATGCAGGATATCGAGATTGGTTATGGTGTTGCCCGTGCGCATCGTGTGACCTATGTGGGCGAACTTGGCTGGGAACTTTATATCTCGGCGGATATGTCGAACCATGTCTTTGATGCAATCACGGCGCGCGCCAAAGAACATCCGTTGCAGCTATGCGGTTTGCATGCGCTTGATAGTTGCCGCATAGAAAAGGCATTTCGGCATTTTGGACATGATATTTCAAATGAGGATCATGTACTTGAAGCGGGGCTGGGCTTTGCTGTCAAGGAAACCAAACCGACATCAAAATTTGGCAATATGATCGGGTCTGATGGTGTAAAGGCAAAGCGCAATGAAGGGCTTGATCGGCGGTTGATGCAATTCCGCCTGAAAGATCCAGAACCGCTTCTCTATCATAATGAAGCGATTTTGCGCGATGGCGAGGTCATTGGCTTTTTGACCAGCGGTAATTATGGGCATCATCTTGGCGGGGCGATTGGTCTTGGCTATGTTGCTTGTTCTGATGCTGGTGAAACAGCCGAAACCCAGTTGCAATCACATTATCAAATCGACGTTGCTGGTCAAAAGGTGGATGCCGATGTCAGCTTTAAGCCGATGTATGATCCAAAATCTGAGCAGGTAAGAATGTAGTGGAGCTAAGTTAAGATAAATAGAAAGGAAGAATCGATGCGGCAGAATAGACCTATTCCACAATCCACCCGCCGGAGTGGTGGCCGAGAAGCGCGTCGTTCAGTACGTGCGGCCCCGCTTGCTGACGAATTACGTCCGGTTCGCCCTGGTTTATCTGGGGGGACGTTTAAGCCGTTAAGCGATGCCTCGGTCAAGGCAATCGAAGATACAGTCTATCAAATTCTTGATGAAATCGGTCTTAGTCAGGCACCTGAAAGCGGTGTGAGATATATGACGGATGCAGGGGCTATCGCGGGTGACGATGGTCGTGTCCGTTTTCCGCGGGCGCTTGTCGAAGATACACTTGCCAAGGCCGCCCGTCATATCACAATTCATGGACAAGATGAAAAGCATGACATGCTTTTGTCGGGGTCACGCGTTCATTTTGGCACCGCCGGTGCCGCTGTTCATGTCGTTGATGTGCAAAATAATTGTTATCGCGAATCCTATCTAGCCGATATTTATGACGCCGCGCGTATTGTCGAGCATATGGAAAATATTCATTTCTTTCAGCGTCCGATGGTGGCGCGCGATATTCCCGATCCAGCTGATCTGGATTTTAACACTGTCTATGCGGCGATAAAGGGCACCACCAAACATGTTGGGTGTAGCTTTACCGAAGCGCCATTCATGAAGCCAGCGATTGATATGCTGCATATGGTTGCAGGTGGCGAAGATAAATGGCGTGCGCGGCCGTTTGTGTCTAACAGTAACTGTTTTGTCGTGCCGCCTTTGCGGTTTGCGACCGAGTCCTGTCTGGTGATGGAAGAAGCTGTTCATATGGGTATGCCAGTCTTGCTGTTATCGGCAGGTCAGGCCGGCGCGACAGCACCCGCCAGCATTGCAGGTGCTGTGGCGCAAGCACTTGCCGAAGTGATTGCTGGTTTGGTCTATGTCAATGCGATGGTGCCAGGACATCCCTGTATCGTGGGTACCTGGCCATTTGTATCTGATTTGCGGACTGGCGCTATGTCGGGCGGGTCAGGCGAACAGGGGTTGTTGACAGCCGCCTGTTCCCAGATGCTTCAGCATTTTGATCTACCAGGTGGTGCCGCATCGGGCATGGCTGATGCCAAAATGCCAGATGCACAATCTGGTTATGAAAAAGGCAGTACGCTGGTCATGGCTGGTCTTTCCGGCCTGAACATGGTCTATGAAGCCGCAGGAATGCATGCGTCATTACTTGGCTTTTGCCTTGAAAGCCTGATCATTGATAATGACATGATCGGACAATGCCTGCGCTGTGTTCGTGGTATCGAAGTCAATGAAGCGACATTGGGCGTTGATGTTATGAAAGATGTTTGTATGGGCGGGGCAGGGCATTATCTTGGTCATGATCAGACGATTGGTCTAATGCAGACTGAATATGTTTATCC
>NZ_CAXBVX010000130.1:0-4776 GCF_963979125.1 uncultured Candidatus Puniceispirillum sp. | reverse complement strand
CCCGCCGCAACAGGCGTCCCGCCACACGGGGGGTTCCGCGTGCCCGACCAGCAATCTCGCTGGCACCATCAGCCGCCAGATCAAGACCTAGCTTTATCGCTTGCCGGTGTAGAATCATCGCCAGCTCATCACGCGTGTAAAATTGCATCCGCATCTGGATACCAAAGCGGTCACGCAACGGCGTTGTCAGCAAACCAGACCTTGTTGTTGCCCCAACAAGCGTAAAGGGCGGCAAATCAATCCGTACCGAACGTGCCGACGGCCCCTCACCAATAATCAGATCAAGCTGAAAATCTTCCATGGCGGGGTACAAGACTTCTTCAACCACAGGTGCAAGACGGTGAATTTCGTCAATAAACAAAACATCACGTGGTCGCAAATTCGTAAGCAATGCCGCCAGATCACCTGCCCGTGCAATCACTGGCCCTGATGTGCCGCGAAACCCGACACCAAGTTCTGATGATACAATCTGAGCCAAGGTTGTCTTGCCTAGTCCCGGCGGACCATGAAGCAAGGTATGATCCATCGCATCACCACGGTCACGCGCCGCATGGATAAAGGTTTCCAGATTGTGCCGACCATTGCCTTGACCAATAAATTCGCCAAGCGATGTTGGCCGCAATGCATTATCGCCGCGTTCGACATGATCTGGATTCACAAGGCGTTCATCTTCGTTCATCTAAGCGTCTCTAGCTCCCGATTTCGCGCAAGGCGGCAGCGATTAATCCTGACAAATCATCCGCTTCACCAGCTTGCTGAACCCGCAGCAACGCTGCATGTGCCTCGCTTCGTCCGTATCCCAGATTAACCAAAGCTGACAAAGCATCACCCATAGCGCTTGCAACTGGCGAATCCGTAACGCCAGCATTGCCAGATACACTGACAGCAAGACCATCACCAAGCGACGGAAACCGGCCAATCTTTTCAGCCAGTTCGTTCACAACACGCTGGGCAATTTTGGGACCAACACCATCGGCACGTGCCACCATTGCCTTATCACCAGCCATAATGGCACTGCTCAGATCGGCTGGCGACAATACTGACAAGATCGCCATTGCCGCTTTCGCCCCAACGCCTTGAACCGTTATCAATAGTCGGAAAGCATCGCGTTCGGACGCGTCATGAAAACCATAAAGCGTCATACTGTCTTCGCGGACGATCATTTCGGTCAGAACAGTAACCGCACCATCCTGTGCGGCAAGTTGACCTTGCGTTCGCCCTGAAATATTTACCAGATAGCCAACGCCCTGAACATCAATGATGGCGTGCGAGTCAGCTGTATGAGATAAGATGCCGCGAAGCTGCGCAATCATGGATTACCCTCATTATCCTGTGCGTCGCGTGCCAACGCCGCCGCTATAGCTTGTGACAGACCGTTTTTGGCGTCCGCATTACCTGTCGAACCTACACGCACAGACGCCGCTTTGCCAGCATCATCGGCAATGCCCAGTCCCGCACCATTGCTGGCGGCTATGGCAATCGCCAGCGCGTCTGCCGCATCAGCATTAGCTGGCGTTACCCCAAGCAAGCGCGAAACCATATCCTGAATTTGTATTTTATCGGCAGTACCCGTGCCGGTAATCGATTTTTTCACAAGGCGGGCAGCTAGCTCATGCACTTCAAGCCCAGTCTGACCACAGATCATGATCGCCACCCCCCGCGCCATGCCAAGCCTGAGTGCAGACTTTGCCGACTTGGCAACAAAGATTTCTTCAATGGCCGCACGCGTTGGCCTATGCGCTTCAATCACCGCCAAAAGATCATCGGCAATCCGGCAAAGACGTTGTGTATCAGGTAAAGTGGGGGAAGGTTTAATAACACCATTGGCTATATGTGACAGCCGTCCGCCTGCAACATCAATGACGCCCCATCCGGTGGCGCGCAATCCGGGATCAATGCCAAGAACGCGCATCACCGCCAGCCTTAGGTTAGTGAGGCCAGAATGTCGTCGGATATATCGAAATTGGACGATACATTCTGCACATCATCATTGTCGTCCAATACATCAAGCAATTTGAGCAAAGTAGATGCCTGAGCTTCGTTCACCTCAATGGTATTTTGCGGCTTCCAGATCAAGCCAGCTTCTTCAGGAGCGCCAAAAGCATTTTCCATAGCTTCGCGCAAATTGTTGAAATCCTCAGGCGCGCAGGTAACTTCATGACTTGTATCGTCGGACTCAACATTATCAGCACCCGCTTCAAGTGCCGCTTCGAACATATCATCAGCGCTAGCAACATCCGCAGGGAAAATCAGCTGGCCAACCCGATCAAACATAAAGCTTACCGAACCTGTTTCACCCAGCGAACCGCCATACTTTGTGAAAGCCGATCGCACTTCCGACGCCGTGCGATTGCGATTATCGGTCATCGCATCGACAATCAATGCTGTACCACCAGGGCCATAGCCCTCATAGCGGATTTCATCGTAGCTTTCGCCCTCGCCGCCCTCGGCGCGCTTAAGCACACGTTCGATATTATCCTTTGGCATATTCGCCGCACGCGCGGCTGCCAAGGCAGTCCTAAGCCGAGGATTTGAGTCAGGATCCGTACTGCTACGTGCCGCAACGGTCAGTTCCTTGATGAGACGACCAAAAATCTTGGCGCGTTTTTTGTCCTGCGCACCTTTGCGGTGCTGGATATTTTTGAATTTGGAGTGGCCTGCCATGGTTTCTAACTTCTGATTTATGCCGTTAACTTTATCTACTATCTCATATAGCAGACGCAAGGCAGAACGCCTAGCCGCTAGTGACCAAAACTATGCACGTCCGATTATGTCGGTGCCCGCGGTCATCGATAAATGCCCCCCCATACGCAAAGGTGCCACCGAAATAGCCAGACCAGTTTCATCACTTTCAACGACAAGTCCGCACAATGTCGGGGCGCCAAGTGCCACCGAAAGACGAGGATTCCCACGGCCCATAAACCGGTCAGTTGCTGCCTGTTTTTCCATGCCAATCACGCTGTTATAATCGCCGCACATGCCCGCATCAGTTTGATAGGCAGTGCCACCTGGCAAAATATGATGATCAGCTGTTGGGACATGTGTATGCGTGCCAACCAGCATAGACGCACGACCATCAGCAAGATTCCCAAGCGCCATCTTTTCCGACGTGGCTTCACCATGCGCATCGACAAGGATGAAATCCGCATCACGCCCCAGCTTGTTGCGCACCAGACTATCATCAAGTGCCAAAAAGGCAGGATCATTTGGTGCCATAAATAAATTGGTCATGACATTGATAACGCATAAGCGGGTACCAGCATCATTTGTAACAATGGCAATGCCAGCCCCTGGGGAACCTTCTGCCATATTAATCGGGCGCAACAAACGCGGTTCATTGGCGATATAATCAATAATTTCGCGTTTGTCCCAAACATGATTTCCCGTTGTCAGCACATCAGCACCAGCGTCAAACAGAACATCACAAATTGCGGGTGTAATGCCAAACCCGCCTGCAGCATTTTCACAATTTACGACAATGAAATCTAGTGACAAATTTTCGCGCAATATCGGCATCGCATCAATCACAGCTTGGCGCGCTGATCGCCCCACAATATCACCTAAAAAAAGAACCCTCATATGGGCAAACTCCTATCACGCGTCAGCCGCAAATTTACGACGACATTATCAATCCGTCTGGGGTTAAAACAGCATCAAGTGCCATATCATAGGGACCCGTTGGTACATGTTCGACCTGCTGTCCAGAAAAGGCGATACCAATGACCACGACAGTGCGGCCAGCTTTGCGCAATCCGCCAATCGAACGATCATAAAAGCCACCGCCATAACCAAGACGCCAACATGCAGCATCAAATGCAAGCATTGGTGCCAAAATGATATCTGGCACACAGGTAGGCGCAGTGGCTGATGGCTGTTTCGTATCATAAGGACCATCATCCAGCTTGTCGCCAGGGGCCCATAATCTGAAATCCAGCGGATTACCAGGTGCAGGTGTAATCGGCATCGCTGTTTGCACAGATGATTCGGCTAGACGGGCGACCAACGGCAAAGGCGACAATTCACTTCGAATAGGTAAATAGGCAGCATATATACCCTTGCCAAATCGTTCCAACAGCGCTTCGGCATGCGTTGCGACAGACGCATCTGCTTGGGTATGCTGTGCAAAAAGAAGCTTGCGGGTTTGTGTAGCAGCGCGGCGAAGCGCCTGCTTTTGGTCTGCAGGGTCAGCCGATTCGTTTGTGGACGTCATGTCAAACTTTCTGCAATAGATTAAGTGGCGGCGACCACGCTAACCGTCAGTGTAAACATCCTCTGTGACCTGATTAACAGGTGGGCACCGCGAATAGCTGAACCACGGCTCAGCCAGAGACAGCTCCCGAGAGAAATTTATGGCCCCAGGGATTGAAAAACCAAACGCGAAAATACAGTCGCCGCGCCCTGTTGATTTAAGGTGTTGTTAGCTTAGATGCAAGCTCTGTCAGCCGGGCGGCTGCTTTTTCCAGTGCAACCGCCGCAGCTTCGGCGTCTTGTCCGGCATCGTCAGATGATGATGCACCAGCTTCTGTCCCATTCGCCGAACGATCAGCGATAATCAAAGCTGTCATCGCCAGCAAGCGCGCTTCACCAATCTGGCCGATTGAATCGACCAGCGATTGCATGACCGAATCAACTTCGGCACCCAGCTTTGTGACATGCACTTCTTCACCCGCGTCACACCCGATTTGGTATGGCTTACCATTCAGGCGGATCGTTACTACCGAACTTGTCATTTGGTTTCTGTCACTTTGTCTTGTGGTGCCGCACCACCAGAAAATT
>NZ_CAXBVX010000129.1:0-4781 GCF_963979125.1 uncultured Candidatus Puniceispirillum sp. | reverse complement strand
AGTCAGCGATCACCAGCTTTTTGAATGGCCGGATCGATTTCCATTATAATGGCTTTGATACTGTTGCCAATGTCACCGTAACACCTGACATCATCGGCGCAACTGCAGATGCACCTTTCAATTCGATTCAGGAAATGGCCAGCTATGCCAAAGCCAATCCGGGCAAGGTTTCAGCCGGCGCCACTTTTGGGTCTACATCACATTTCATCTGGCTCTTGCTGGAAAAGAAAATGGGGATCAAATTAAATCTTGTTCCTTATGACGGTACCTCAGAAAGAATGAACGCGCTGTTGTCAGGTGCTATCACTCTTGGCGCAGTTAATGTGGCTTCAGGTAAGAAGCATCTACAGGCCGGTACAATTAAGCCGCTGGCGATTGCATCGGATGACCGTGATAAAGCAATTCCTGATGTTCCAACTCTTAAACAAGCTGGCTATGACATGACCTTTGCTCTCGAGCGCGGTATTGTAGCGCCAAAAGGAACCCCACGTGAAATAATTGACATGTGGGCGGGCATTATTAAGCAGGCGGTCGACAACCCTTCACTGCAAGCCGCAATGGACGCTAAAGGCACCGGCCTTCGCTTCCAGGGTCCTGATGATTTCCGTGCTTATGCTGACAAGATCTATAGTGACTATGAAGCTGTTGCTATCGAAATTGGTATGTACAAAAAATAGTCGGGTTGCTGCCGTGGCGAGTGGCTATCATAAAAGTAAAAGCTGGTGGCATGATGCCACCAGCTTCTTATTAACCTTACAATATTTTCTAATGGCGCGGTCTTAATATGACACTTAATCGGGATAGCTTAATAGCATTATGTCTCATTTTGATGTGTGGCGGTCTTATGCTTGCCAGCTTTGAAATTCGCGAGCCTGACTATGGTGTATTATCACCCGCAGCCTGGCCTCGGCTAATTATCATAATTATTAGTATTTTGAGTGTGATTTATTTGCTGCAATCCATTGGCATGCCAAAAGAGCGTAAAGATGCCACCCCAAGAAAGACTATTAGCGAATTTATTTTGTATTGGCGAAATGTGATTGCCGTTTTTTCAATTTTTGCTGTTTACCTAATTACGCTGCCTTATTTAGGCATGCTGATTGGCAACGTTTTATTTAGTTTTATCTTGCTGACTGTTCTGGGTGGCTGGAGTTCAATTTTAATGCATTTATTGGTTGCGCTTGGGGCTTCTGGAGGCATGTGGTTTTTATTCACCTTTGCGTTGGAAGTGTTCCTTCCACGCGGGTCTTTGACGGGGCTTTGATCGTCATATGGATATTTTTCTTGAAGCACTTTTTAACATAATTGATCCAATAACTTTGATTTATATGGTCATTGGTGTTGGTGCAGGGCTAATGGCTGGTTCTATTCCAGGCTTTACAATTGCAATGGCGATTGTTTTAACGCTGCCATTCACTTTTTCGATGCCACCCGCACAAGGGCTCGCAACCATGATTTCAGTTCTGGTCGGTGGTCTTTCTGGCGGCCTTATGTCTGGCATCCTAACAGGCATTCCAGGAACCCCATCTTCAGTTGCGACGACCTTTGATGGGTTTCCGATGGCGCGTAATGGTGAACCTGGCCTTGCGCTTGGCATCGGCGTTTGGTCATCATTTTGTGGCGGCATTATCTCAGCAGTTCTTCTGGTGCTGTTCGCACCCCAGCTCGCGATGGTCGGCTTAGAGTTCCAGCCTTGGGATTTTTTCATGCTGGTTATGTTTGCCTTAACTGTGACAGCATCACTAGCTGGCGAACATCTGATTAAGGGTTTGATTGCCGGTGCTGCGGGTTTGCTTATCCGGACGGTTGGCGAGGATGAAGCAGTTGGCGTTGGCCGGTTTGATTTTGGTTCTGACTATCTTTTGACAGGTTTTGATTTTATTGCAGTGTTGATTGGATTGTTTGCCTTTTCCCAGCTGCTGTCTGATTTGCGCAATCCCGTAACTGCGCGAAATGCCCTTAGCGACCGCAAACAAGTCAAGGTAAAAATAGAGCACCGTCGCGCCATCGCTATTTTGATCAAAAATTGGGTAGTGGTAATCCGTTCAGCACTGATTGGAATGTTCACAGGGATTTTGCCTGGTGCCGGCGGTTCCATCGCAAATATTCTCGCTTATGATCAAGCCAAAAAAGCAGCCAAAGATGACTCAAAATTTGGCAAGGGCGACCCACGCGGCATTATTGCGCCAGAGACATCAAATAATGCTGTTGAAGGCGGTGCACTAACCCCTCTTATGGCTCTTGGTATACCCGGTGATATCACGGCAGCAATTATGCTAGGGGCTTTACTCATGCATGATATTGTGCCCGGGCCGACTTTCATCAAGGATGAACCTGCCCTCGCTTATTCAATATACATCGCCTTTTTCTTGGCCAGCTTCATTATGATTGGTATGCAGTCAGGTGTTCTCCGCGTTTTTGTTTTGGTCACTCGAATTAAAACCTATGTGCTAGCAACAGTAATTTTGACCTTTGCAACCATCGGTGTATTTGCGCTTCATAATTCAATTGAAGATATCTGGACCTTGTTCTTCTTTGGTATCCTAGGTTTTGTTATGCGCCAATTGGGATTTCCACTAGCGCCGATGATCCTTGGTGTTGTTCTTGGTAATATTGCGGAATTAAATTTAGCTCGAGCCTTAGCAATTGACGCCGACCCTATGCTGTTTTTTGTTCGGCCTTGGTCTCTGTTCTTTGCCATTGTTGCCGTATTCTCAATGATTTTCCCAATTTATCAGAAACATCGCGATACTGGCTCGTTGATTGAGCGGCTATTTTCACCATTAGTGCTGCTTTCCCTATCATTACCATTATTCATGATGGGCGGCTTTTTGCGGACAACCCTGGCGATTGCAGCAATCGCTATTAGCAGCTTTATCCTCTGGCGCCGGTTTGGTAGCAGTAAATCAAAAGTTTAAACGCGCCACCCCTTTAATGGAATTTGGAACGGGCACTCACAATTGTCAGGGCACAAAATTAATTGTCTTGGTTCTGTTTGGAAAGGCCCTCGAGTAAAAAAGTGGCCGTATGGGTTTTATAACCGACTGTTAACTGGAAACAAATAACTGCCCTGATGCTAATTTGCGCGCAGTGCGAACCAGCCCAGCAGATCTCAGATCAAGCCCATTGTTGGTGACATCATAGTCGACAACCACGTCAATCGTTCCAGATGGATGCTCGATGGTAACTGTTGCTGGATTTGCGCTTGGCCGCGTCAATAGCCCGTCGGCAACACTGCCAGGGGTAATAGCACAAGAAGCCAGACATTGCGCACCAGTTACCGCCATCGTTGGGTGTGCTTGCCATGGCATAAAATAACGGGCAGCAATGGTGCCGCCAGCCTTTGCCGGCGCAAACACAGCAAATTTTGGTGTAACAGATTTGCGCACATCCCCCATGCCCATCGCCTTACCAGCGGCGAGCCTTACTGTTTCCATCTTAGTCATGAAGTCTTTATTGGCTTCAAGCTCTTCAACAGACTCATATCCAGAAAGTTCAAATGCGTCGGCGCGCGCGCAAACGGTTGGCATTGCGACATCCATACAGGTCACTTCAATATCATCAAATTGGTCACGAAGGTTACCCGTTGGCAACAATTTACCCGTGGCCGCACCAACAACATCCATAAATTGTAAATCAATGCGCGCAGCGGTTCCAGGCACACCATCAATGGCCGTATCGCCATCATAGTGCACAACCCCACCCGGCGTTTGCACCCTTGCCACGACCAATGCGCCTGTATTAACAAGCTTGATCCGCACTTCGGTAACGGGATCACTGGCTGGCATAAGCCCCATTTCAATCGCCGCTGGGCCAACACCCGATAGAATATTACCGCAGGTTGGTTTGAAATCGACAAGCTGTTCCAACACCGAAACCTGCGCAAAGAAATAATCAATATCAGCCGCATCATCGGCAGATCGTGACAGCATCGCAACCTTGTTGGTCACAGCATTGCCGCCACCAATACCATCAATGTTCAATGGATGACCCGCGCCAACCACCTGAAGCAGGATTTTGGCAATAGCATCACGATCAGATGGCAAATCAGCTGCATTAAAATAAGGGCCGCGCGACGTGCCGCCACGCATAAACAGAAATGGAATTTCACGCTGAGCCATTTGAAGGATCCTTAACGAAAGATATATGTGGGATGCTGGCCGCTAATATTGTCATGCGACAATGCCAAGCAAGATTAGGCCAGCAAAATTATTATAATTGGTAAGAAGGCTAATGCACAATGTCCGCGCTGACAACTGTTGTCATATGTGCGCCACCATATATACGCCGCCATATATACAAGGCAAAATTTCTGTATAGACTGATAGTTGGCGGTTTCATTTCGGCACCACCACCGGTCATCTTTTTAAGGGGTAAAATACGATGCGTAACAGCGGTATTGGGTTTATCGGCCTCGGCCAAATGGGGCTTGGCATGGCCAATAATCTGGCCAAAATCGCCGCACCATTTTACGCTTATGACGCGGTGCCAGCCGCCACTGACAGGCTGGATGGCGACGATATCATCATTGCCGGCACAATTGGCAATCTGGCGGCGAATTGTCATCTCATATTCCTATGCCTTCCATCTGCCAAAGAGGTGAATGAGGTAATTTTTGGCGCTGGTGGTATTGCAGAATCGGTACAAGGTGATCTTGCCATTATCGACACCTCAACAATTGACCGCCTTGAGGCCATTGCCATCCATGATCAATTGGCAAGCCGTAGCATTACCTATGCTGATTGTCCGATTTCCGGCCTTCCCTTTCGCGCCACAGACGG
>NZ_CAXBVX010000128.1:0-4842 GCF_963979125.1 uncultured Candidatus Puniceispirillum sp. | reverse complement strand
CCCGCTGTCTTTGCACCCGCTGTCTTTGCATTATCGCTATCTTGCTTATCCATTATCTGCTCCTTTCCTTATTCTGCCAACATACACATGATGTCTGTTAAACATCTAAATCAAAAAAATTTGCTGAATATAGTTACCTTAATTACCCTTATGGTTTGGTGTCAAACAGGCTACATACCAAACAGGAAACAGCATGACAGATAACCCTTTGCTTAACCCAGTTACCGTCGGTGCCCTAACATTGCGACACCGGATTGTCATGGCACCAATGACACGTATCCGCGCTGACCGTGATACCTTGGCACCAACCACAGATAATACCACCTATTACAGTCAACGCGCATCCGAAGGTGGCCTTATCATAACCGAGGCCGTGCATATATCACCCGAAGGCACGCCGATATGGACAATCTATCAAAATGTGCGCGACGATGGCGGTCAGGTGCCTGGCATCTGGACGGACACACAGCGCGATGGCTGGCGTGAAGTGGTCAATGCTGTTCATGCCCGCAAAGGGCTTATTGTCTGCCAGCTTTTACATGCTGGGCGCATTGCTCAGCCCGAAATTGGTGATCATCCGGTGGCGGCCAATAGTGACCTGCCTCTGCCCTCTGTATCGGCATCGGCGATTGCCCTGCCACAAGGTGACGAAGACAGCCATTATGGCTGGGATCAGCCCAATACGCCGCCACGCGCGCTAGCAACGGCCGAGATGCACCGTATTTGTGCCGATTATGCCCATGCCGCCCATATGGCCAAAGATGCGGGGTTTGATGCGATTGAATTACATGCGGCACATGGCTATCTGATTGACCAGTTCCTCAATAAAAGCACGAACCAACGTGATGATATGTATGGCGGATCGCTTGAAAACCGGTGCCGACTTTTATTTGAAGTCATCACCACATTGATTGATGTGATGGGCAAAGGCCGTGTTGGTGTTCGACTATCGCCCTATCTGAACGACCCCGAAACAGGCGCGCCAAACGCCACCTATTTTGGTGTCCAAAGTGATGATGCCGAAGCTGTCTATAGTCATGCTGTTCGTGGCCTGAATGATTTTGATCTTGCCTATTTGTTATTGACCGAGCCGCGCGTTGGCGGCGGGTTGGCGACTGATCCGAAAAGCGATCAGGGCTTTCGGCATCCTTTGGCATTACGTCATTATCGGACATTATATAACGGCATGCTGATGGGGGCTGGGGGATTCACCCCGTTAACCGCCGCAACCGCTATCACGCAAAATGCCTATGATTTGATTGCCTTTGGACGCTGGTTTATTTCGAATCCAGATTTGCCCGATCGCATCCGCCATGGCCATGATCTGACCGTTTATGATCGGGCAACCTTTTACAGCGGATCAACCGCTGGTTACACTGACTATCCTGAAAGCCATGATAGCGCCAAAGCCGCTGGTTACAGGATGATCGCTGTTGCCGATGTCGGGGCATCCTTGCCCAAGGCTGGCCAGACCCCGGAAAAGTTCAAATAGCCACCTAACGTATAAATAACGTACCCTATTCTGGTAATCTGATATTTGCCATTATGTAACAGCGTGTTATTGATAAAAATCACCATTCAAGGAAATGACCCATGAAACTATTCTACACGCCAGCATCGCCTTATGTCCGCAAAGTTATGATGAGCGCGCATATTCTTGGTTTTGCAAATGATTTGGAACTGGAAACGGTTGACTGGTCGAGCGCGGATGGCATCGCCAAACTGGCACTCAACCCGCTTGCCAAAGTGCCGGCCTTGATTGCTGATGGTAAATTGATCGCCGATAGCCGGGTCATAATGGAATATTTTGATCTCCGGGCTGGTGGCGGCAAAATCATCCCGAATGATCCCGAAACGCGCATCGATGTGCTTAGTCAGGCTGCCTTGATCGAAGGCATGATCGATGCCAGCATCCTGATTGTCTATGAAACACGCCTACGCCCTGAAAATATGGTGATGGACAGCATCATGCAACGCTATCGCGACAAGATCATCCGTGGCCTTGCTATGGTTGGTGCCAGCACCAGCAGTTATGATAATGGTGCCATGCCGACGATTGCCGATATTTCGCTTGCCGCGCTACTGGATTATCTTGATTTCCGCGACATTGTGTCATGGCGCGATCATGCGCCGCATCTTGTTGACTGGATGGCTAGCTTTGCCGCAGTTGTACCTGGTCATCAGGACACAATGCCCAAGGCTTGATATAGCCCCGATCAGTCAAGTTCGGCTGATTGTGCCCACAGGTTGATACCAGCATCAGATGCAAAACCATCAATTTCTGCCAGCTCGTCGGCGGTAAAATCAAGGTTGCCTAGCGCGCCCACACAATCAACGATCTGTTCTGGCCGGCTGGCACCGATCAAAGCTGTTGTCACAGGACTAGCGCTACCTTGATCGCGCAAAGTCCATGCAATCGCCATTTGCGCCAATGTCTGGCCTCGACCTGATGCAATCGCATTCAGCCCTTCTATTTTTGCCAGATTTTCAGAATTCAGAAATTCTGGCAAAAACGATCCCCCGACCGAAGCACGGCTTTCAGCCGGAACACCGCCAAGATATTTATTGGTCAGCAGACCTTGTGCTAATGGCGAAAAGATAATCGATCCAGCACCCACCTCATCAAGCGTGGCCAGCAATCCGTCTTTTTCGATCCAGCGATTTAGCATCGAATAGCTTGGCTGATGTATAAGCAACGGCACGCCCATATCGGCAAGAATGGCCGTGGCTTCCTTAGTCCTCTGGGTGTTATAGGATGAAATACCCGCATAAAGCGCCTTGCCTGAATGCACGGCTTGCGCCAATGCGCCCATAGTCTCTTCAAGCGGGGTCGAGGGGTCAAAGCGGTGCGAATAGAAAATATCTACATAATCCAGCCCCATGCGGTTCAACGACTGGTCAAGGCTGGCAAGCAGATATTTACGGCTTCCCCATTGGCCATATGGACCTGGCCACATGTCATATCCAGCTTTGCTGGAAATAATCAGCTCATCACGATATGGCTTGAAATCTGTCCGCAGAATCTCGCCAAAGGCGGTTTCGGCACTGCCTGGCGGCGGGCCGTAATTATTTGCCAGATCAAAATGCGTGATACCAAGATCAAACGCCGTACGGCACATATCACGCTTGGTTGCATGATCGGTTATTTCGCCGAAATTATGCCACAAGCCAAGTGAAATAGCGGGCAAATCAAGGCCACTGTGACCACAGCGCCGATACAGCATATCGTCATATCGTTTTTCATTGGCTGTCCAAGGTGTATGCGTTGTTGATCGCGACATAATGATGATCTCCGCAAAATGCTCAAAGCATCTGGGTAAGGGAAAATTCTAACTTATAGCCTGAAAATAGCGCCAATAAGCCAGCTTGTCACGGCTAAGTTGGTTGCAATCGACCATGACACCAGCAATGATGGACATCTTGGTTTTCTTGCCCATATCTGGACATTTACATGCCCCCTGTCGCTAACACACCTAAAGACGCTTCCCAAACAGATGTATCTGCCAGCTTTCAGCGTATTCTCATTTTGGGATCAGCACCAAACAGCGTTGAGGCCGCCAACTGGCCACGTGATCTTTTTGACAAGATTGTCGTGATTAATAACGCATGGCGTATCCGTGATGACTGGGATGATATCATCTATCCCTATGACTTTGCCGCCGAAAACATGCCTGCGCAAATAAAGCCACATCAACAGGTCATTGATGAAGATGCTTTCGTACCGATCCAAAATGATTATGGCGGCTTTGTCTATGCAGGGGCGACAATGGCCTATACTGCCGGTTACTGGGTTCTTGGTCATTATCAGCCAGCACAAATCATATTTATGGGATGTGATATGCATTACCCTGATACTGGCAATACGCATTTCTATGGCAATGGTACGCCTGATCCCCTGCGCGATGACATTACCCTGACATCACTCGAAGCCAGTTCGGCGCGCCTTTACAGCCTGGCCGCACAACAGGGATGTCAGCTATTCAATCTGTCAGACAGCATATCACGGCTTATATTTCCACGCATATCGATCAGCGCATTGGCATCACATGATACAAAAGCTCCTGAACCTGCCATTGACAAACGCCAGATTGCCATTGCCCTGAACAGGGAAGCCGAGCTTGACTATTATGTTCCAAATGGCCGCTATTGGGAAAATAGCAATCAGTTCGACAAAGACGCCTTGATCCAGCTAGATGCGCTATGGATGAAAACAATCAAAAAAACATCACAAGAAATATCGCAAAAGTGAAAAGAACATGTGTCTGAATGTTGATTTTTTCCCCAGAATGCCCATTTCAGTAGAATATCAAGATATTGTGTAACTCAGAATGGTGTTAGATGCGTGATTAAGTCAATTGTAGCTGTTGGACAAAATGGTGAGATTGGCTTTGAGGGCAAATTGCCCTGGGAAGGCACCTTCATCGAAGACCAGCAATGGTATATGGACAACACTTTGGACGCTGTTCGTATTGGTTGTTCTGGTTCGATCAAGACAATTGATGACGAACGCGCATTCTATATTGTCAGTGCGCGTGATATTGCCGCACCAGGCAGCCTTGGTATTTATAACTGGCAAGATATGAAACCGCATGAAATCCTAGAGGATGTGCAAGCCAAGCATCCGACCAAGGATGTTTTTGTCGTTGGCGGTGTACCGTGGTATGAAGCCAGCGCCTATGCGGTTGAACAATTACTTATCACGCGGATCAATGGCAACTATACCCATGACCGTGCGGTTAATTTGGACATTTTGTTGCAAAACCGTAAATGCATAAAATCATGGCAAGGGCAAACAACGCCTGATCTTTGCTTTGAAATATGGGAATAGGTAGCTTTGACAAG
>NZ_CAXBVX010000127.1:0-4861 GCF_963979125.1 uncultured Candidatus Puniceispirillum sp. | reverse complement strand
CGCTTCGCTGCGATTGGATGATGCTTGATTCATGCCGCGATCATCTTATCAATCTGCGCTGCGCTTGATTGGATGATGCTAGGACAAATTTTCGGGGCCGAAACTATGCGGTAATAAATCAGCCAGCGTAAAGCGTTGCTGTTCGCCACCAGGATTGGCGATGATGATGATGGTATCTGGCGCGGCAAATTCGCGGATCCGCTGACGACAGCCACCGCATGGTGTACACAGGATTTCACCATCTTCAGACCCACCTGCCACAGCAATCCGTTCAATATGAGTGCCGCCAGCATTGACCATCATGGCAATCGCCGACGTTTCGGCACAAATACCATTCGGATAGGCAGCATTTTCAACATTCGCGCCGCAATGAATCTGCCCGTTTTCATCAAGAAGCGCCGCACCAACGGCAAAATCCGAATAGGGCGCATAGGCACGTGTCATGGCATCAATGGCCGCGGCGATAAGCGTGCTGTCAGAGATAGGGGTGTGCGTGGCCATCTAGCGTTCCTTTATATAGGGCTGGCCGATGGCCCGCGGTGGCACCGCCCGCCCGACAAGACCTGCCAGCAAAATGACCGTCATCAGATAAGGCATTGCCAGAATCAATTCGACAGGTGCGGCGCCAATAAGCGGCAATTCGACACCTTGCAGGCGCGCGGCAATCGCTTCGAGAAAGCCAAATAACAAACAAGCCAGCAAGGCACCACGTGGCTGCCACTTGCCAAAGATCATCGCCGCCAAAGCAATATAGCCTTTACCGGCGGTCATCTCGCGGACAAAGCCGCTACCATGCGCGGTGGATAGATAGGCACCCGCAATGCCGCATAAAACACCCGCGATAATCACCGCTTTATAACGAAGCAGACTGACCGAAATGCCCGCGCTGTCAACAGCTTCGGGCTTTTCGCCAACCGCGCGCAAACGAAGGCCGAAGCGGGTTTTCCAGAGTATATAGGAGGTGAAAATAACCGCCAGAAAGCCAACCCAAACCAAGATATTATGTCCCGAGATCAGTTCACGATAGATTGTGCCGATAAAGGGTATATGGCTCACTAAATCGACAAAGGGCAGTTCGGTAGGGGCAAAACGATCTGCGCGGGCAAGGTTTGGCGTCTGCCCGCCCTGGCGGAAAATAGCGATGCCGACAGTTACCGTCAGACCCGATGCCAGAATATTGATCGCCAGTCCGGAAATAACCTGATTGCCGCGATGCGTAATACAGGCAAAGCCGTGGATAATCGAAAAGATAACCGAAACGGTGATGCCTGCCAGCAAGCCCAGAACAGGTGAATGCATCAAGCTGGCGGTGGCGGCGGCGGTAAAGGCCGAAAGCAGCATCTTGCCTTCAAGCGAAATATCGATGATGCCGGCGCGCTCGGAAAAAATGCCCGCCATTGCACATAGAATCAACGGGGTCGCCACGCGCAAGGTCGCATCAAGTGCCAGAATAAATTGTAACCAGAGATCGGCTCCCAGATTAACCATGCGCCGCCTCCGTTTTGTCGTCTGTTGCCAGCTTTGAAAATAGCCGTTGCAGAGGTTTCTGGAACATAAAGGATAAAGCGCCCGAAAACAGGATGATCAGACCTTGGATCATCAGCACCATTTCACGGGTAATGGTCGAAAATTCAAAATCAAGTTCGGCGCCGCCTTGATAAAGCGCGCCAAATAACAAGCTGGCCAGAATGATGCCAAAAGGATGGTTGCGCCCCATTAAGGCCACCGCGATACCAGTAAAGCCATAGCCCGACGTGAAGTTGAGAATCACCCGATGTTGCACACCCAGAATTTCGTTGATCGCCATCAAGCCTGCCAGCCCGCCCGAAATCGCCATCGTGATGATGATGATGCGTTCGATTGAAATGCCCGCATATTGCGCCGCTTGGGGGCTTTGGCCAACGGCGCGGATTGCATAGCCAAGGCGTGAGCGCCAGATCAGCACCCAGACACCAACACAGGCAAGCAAAGCAATCACAAAGGACAGATTCAAAGGTGAACGTGCCACGTCAAAGCCAAGACCTTGCAGAATTTCATGAATCATCGGCAAGCTGGCGGCATCGGTGAAAGCGCGCGTTTCGGGTGACATCTGCCCACCCGATTTGAGCATCCCTGCCAGCAGTGACACCATGATCGACGCTGCCAGAAAATTGAACATGATTGTGGTAATCACAATATGACTGCCACGTTTGGCCTGAAGATAACCCGGGATCACCCCCCATAGGGCACCAAAGGCGGCAGAGGCCATGATCGCCAGCGGGATCAACAATAATGCGGGTAGGAAGCTGTCCATCCATAGACAGATCAGGCCTGCACCAAGACCGCCAAGATAGGCCTGACCTTCGCCGCCGATATTGAACAGCATGGCATGAAAGGCGACCGCAACCGCCAATCCGGTAAAGATGAAATTGGTGGCGTAATATAAGGTGTAACCAAGACTGCCATCATAGACAAAGGCGCCTTTGACCATCACCATCATCGCGACAAAGGGATTTTCGCCAATCAAGGCGACAACGATGCCCGAGACAAAAAGCGCAACCAATACATTGATGACTGGAATCAGACCGATATCAACCCAGCGGGGTAATGGTTTTTGCACATTCATGACGCCTGTCCAGTCTTGGTGTTTGCATCTTTGTTTGGCGCTATGCCTGCCATCATCATGCCAAGGGTTTGTTCATCGGCATCAGCGCGCGCGACTTCGCCGACGATCCCGCCATCATTCATCACCAGAATGCGGTCGGACAGGCTCATAATTTCTTCAAGCTCGACCGAAACCAGCAAAATACAGCAACCACGATTGCGCAGTTCGATCAGTTGTTGGTGGATAAATTCAATCGCGCCGATATCAACGCCGCGCGTGGGCTGACCCACCAGAAGCAAGGTAGGTTCGGTTGAGATTTCACGCGCCAGAACAAGTTTTTGCTGGTTGCCGCCAGAAAAATTGGCGCTGACATAATCAGGATCAGGTGGGCGTACGTCAAAGGCCTGCATCCGTGTTGCACAATGCGCGGCCAGCTTTTTCGGATCAAGCCACCAGCTGTCACCCCACCAATTATTACTAAAGTTATCATCGCCTTTATTATCGCTATGCCCCAAAAGCATCGATTCGGCGGCGGAAAAATTCAGCACGATGCCGCGGCGATGCCGGTCTTCAGGCACATGCGCAATGCCAAGATCGCGTAAAGCGGCAGGCCCTAGCGGATGCGTCGCATCGATTTTGCGGTCTGCAAAGGTAAAGTTGCCAGCTTGGGGTGGGCGGATGCCTGCCAGAATATCGAGCAGTTCGGATTGGCCATTGCCCGAAACGCCTGCGATGCCGACAATTTCGCCACTGCGTAGATCAAAGGACACATCCTTTAGCTGTACTTCCCCCGAATCACCAGCACAATATAGATGATCGGCGGTTAGCAAAATATCGCCAGGCGTCGCGGTGGTATGATTAACATCAAGCAGAACCTTGCGCCCCACCATCAATTCAGCCAGCTTTGCCGGACTTGCCGAAGCGGTTTCTAGATGCGCAACCATTTGACCTTGACGCATGACGGATACGGTATCGGTGATTGCCATGATTTCGCGTAATTTATGCGTGATGAACAGGATCGTGACGCCCTGATCGCGCAAGGCATTCAGAATGTCAAAAAGCTGGTCGGTTTCCTGCGGCGTCAAAACACCAGTCGGTTCGTCAAGAATCAGAATACGGGCACCGCGAAACAGCGCTTTGAGGATTTCGACACGCTGTTGCAAGCCAACCGGCAGGTTTTCGATCAGACTGTCCGGATCAACCGCCAGCCCGTATGTGTCGGATAATGTTTGCAGTTCGGCTCGGGCGTGGGTTGCGGCCGTGTCAAGCCGGGCATGACCTTCATGCCCCAGCATAATATTTTCAAGCACGGTGAAATTGGGCACCAGCATGAAATGCTGATGAACCATGCCGATACCATTGGCAATGGCATCAGCCGAACTGCCGATGTCAACCGGCTTACCATTAATAGAAATATCGCCTGAATCGGCGCGGTAAAACCCGTAAAGGATGCTGACAAGGGTTGATTTGCCAGCGCCATTCTCGCCAATAATACCGTGAATCTGCCCCTGTTTTACGGCCAAATTGACCTTTTCATTGGCACGCACGGTGCCAAAGGCTTTGGTAATATCAGCAAGCTCAACAGCCAGCGGTGAACTATGTCCACCGCTGGGGTTTTTGTTAGATTGTGTCATATCTAATGTGACAATTTTTTAGTAAGGGCAGTTATCATCATCAGTGTAATTATGAACAATTATAGATCCGCTAATAATGTCAGCTTTAGCTTTTTCAACTGCCGTTTTCATATCAGCTGTAATCAATGATGCGTTATATTCATCTACTGCCCAGTCAACGCCGCCTTCGGCAAGACCAAGTGTCACGAGGCCTGCTGTAAATTTACCAGCTTTAGCATCGGTAAATGTTTCATAGGCCGCAACATCAACTCGCTTTAGCATAGAGGTTAGGACACTTCCAGGACGCAGGCCATTCTGGTTTTTATCAACTCCTATAGCTAATTTTCCAGCATCAGCTGCAGCTTGAATGACGCCAACACCTGTTCCACCAGCTGCGTGGTAAACAACATCGGCACCACGATCTATCTGTGATTGAGCTAGCTCAGCACCTTTGGCAGGATCATTCCAAGCAGCAGGTGTTGAACCGGTCATGTTCTGATAAACCTCAATGTTACTATTGACAGCTTTAACACCGCCAATAAAGCCACATCCAAATCTACTAATAGGGCCGATATCCATACCGCCGATAAAGCCAACCTTGTTCGTCTGTGACGCTTTGGCGGCGGCAACACCGACAATGTAGCTTCCTTCATGTTCCTTGAAC
>NZ_CAXBVX010000126.1:0-4900 GCF_963979125.1 uncultured Candidatus Puniceispirillum sp. | reverse complement strand
AGGATCTGCCCGCCAACAATTTGCCCAGGCGCATCAACAAGCCCCATGATCGAAAAGCCGGTGATTGATTTTCCCGAACCAGACTCGCCAACAAGCCCAACAATTTCTCCAGATTTAATCTCGAGGCTAACGCCATCCACAGCTTTCAGAACTCCAGCTTTCGTGAAAAAATGCGTTTGTAAATCTTTGATCTGTAGAATTGGATCCACGGTGCACCTCATCGTTGCAAACGTGGGTTAAAGATGTCGCGGAGCTGATCGCCAACAAGGTTGATTGACACGATTGTGATTAGCAATGCGATGCCCGGAAAGATACTGATCCAGTAATCACCAGAATACATGAATTCAAATCCATTACCAATCAAGAGACCAAGCGATGGTTCAGTGATTGGCAGGCCAAGACCAAGAAAGCTGAGGGTCGCTTCGAGCGAGATTGCATGCGCAGTTTGTAATGTGCCTACTACAATCAAAGGCGCCAGACAGTTTGGCATGATGTGATGTAAAATGATCCTTCGGTCGCCAAGAGCCAGACATTGCGCTGCTTCGACATACTCTTTGTTCTTCTCAACAAGAGCGCTGGCACGTGCGGCGCGGGCGTAATAAGCCCATTGCACTAGTACCAGCGCGATAATGGTTTTCTCTACCCCTTTGCCAAAAACGGCCAGAATAATCAGTGCCATCAGAATTGATGGGAAGCTCAGCTGAATGTCAACAATCCGCATTGTTAGGGTTTCAAACCGGCCGCCGAAGTAAGCTGCTGACAGCCCAACTGCTGCGCCGATCACTAGAGCAACTACTCCCGAAAATGCCCCAACACCGAGGCTTACTCGAAGCCCATAAAAAATCGCCGAGAGCATATCGCGCCCTGCGCCATCCGTGCCTAGCCAATACACGTTACCTTCAAAATCTTCTGATCCAGGCTTGAGGCGGCTGTTCATTATATCAACGCTTGCCAAGTCATAAGGATTTGTTGGTGATACAAATGGCGCAAAAACCGCAATAAATAAAATTACCAAAAATACAAAAAGTGCACCAACAGCGGTTGGGCTTTCGCAAAAGTCAGACCAGAATTTTTGCCATCCTGACGCTGGTATGGCGCCTGTGGTGGTTGCAGCTTTACCTGCCATTAGCTTACCCCTTTAATGCGAACCCTGGGATCAAGGACTGAATAAAGAATATCCACGATCAGATTCAAGGTGACAAAAATCAAGACGATGATCATCAGATAGGCGACTACAATTGGCCTATCTAGGTTATAGATTGCATCAATAATTAGCTTGCCCATGCCCGGCCAGGCAAAAACCGTTTCGGTTACTGTTGAAAAGGCAATCAGAGACCCGAATTCAAGTCCAATGACCGTGACAATGGGGATCATGATATTTTTCAGCAGATGTACTCGGATAATTCTTGTTTCGCTGAGGCCCTTGGCGCGTGCAAATTTGATGTAATCCTGCAAGATTACTTCGCGGGTACCAGCGCGCGCCAGCCGGATCACCGATGATAGTTTGAATAAGGCGAGATTGAAGGCCGGCAGGAATATGTGCGACAGCCCGTCAAGGGTAAAGATGGAGCTGGTAATGCCAAAATAGGTAGCAACATCGCCCCTGCCAGTTGAGGGTAGCCAGCCCAGATGTACGGAAAAGAACATAATCAAAATAATGCCAACCCAGAATGTTGGCATTGAAAATCCTAAAATTGAACCAGCCATAATAGTGCGGCTAATTTTGCTATGCGGTTTTAAACCTGCGTAAACACCAAGTGGAATTCCAAAGGAGATAGCAATCAACAATGAAAATAGTGCTAACTCCATTGTGGCTGGCATACGCTGGATAATTAATTTTAATGCTGGTTCGCCGAATACGAATGATCGCCCCAGATCACCTTGAAAGGCGTTGACCATAAAATACCAATATTGTTCAGCCACAGGACGGTCTAGTCCAAGATCACGAATTACACGCTCAATCTCAAGTTGATCGGCTTCAGGGTTGATCAACATATCAACCGGATCGCCAACAAGGTTAACGCCAACAAATACGATCAATGACATCACAAGTAATACAATGATGCTTTGCAAAGACCGTCTTAAAATAAAGGCTGTCATTTAGTCACCGAGCGTGTCAAAGGCAACCTCACCTACCCAGACTATAAATAAAAGGTAGGTGAGGTCGCTTGTTTAAGAAGAATCAGGTGCCGTTCCTAATTTGCGCTAAGCCCCATTACGATTGTGCGTTCATCTGTGCGTGGCTGATATTTGAAGCCAGCTTTTGCTGCCCAGGTATTCACCTGATAATGCATTGGAATCACACCGTAATTTTCACCAACAGCCTTTTCTGTTGCGGCGGCAAGCAATTTACCCCGCGCATCAGCGTCAACTGTTGCTAGTGCTTTTTGAACAAGTGTATCAACCGCAGGGTCCGAATGACGACCACGGTTTGCCGCGCCGAGTCCCTTTGACTTGTCATAGGTATGAAGCAGGGCTTTTAGTGGTGATGATGCCTCACCAGATCCAGCACCCCATCCAAGCAGCATGAAGCTAAATTCAGGTGATTTGTCTGGTCCACCACGCGATGCGCGACCAAAGTAAACTGCCTTTGTCATGGTCTCAACACTGGCCTCAATACCAACACGGTTTAACATCTGTGCCAAAGCTTCGGCTATTTTGGCGTCGTTGATGTAACGGTCATTTGGTCCATGAATGACCATCTTAAAGCCATCTGCATAACCAGCTTCAGCCATCAGCTTTTTTGCCATTTTTGGATCATACGGATCAGGTTTCATATTTGGTGAAACACCATGAAACCCTGCTGGCAACAATTGCCCTGCCGGTACGGCAATACCTTCCATGACGCGCTCAACAATGGCATCACGGTTGATTGACAAGGAAATGGCCTTACGAACTCGAGCATCCATCAACGGGTTTTTGATTGGGCCACCATCTTTTGCTTTGATGTGAGGAGAGTCTTCGCGGAACTGATCCATATGCAAATAGATAACCCGGTTTGATGGGCCGCTGCTGAGCTGAACAGATTTATCCTTTTTCAGCCTGGCCACATCTAGGGGTGGCACATTATCAATAAAATCGACATCGCCGGCTAATAGAGCGGAAATTCGCGCGGGACCGGATTTGATTGGCTTGAAAGTCACTTTGTCAAATGCCGCTTTTGTGCCGTGATAATCGTCATAACGCTGAAGAACAACACGGTCGCCCGGCACCCATTCAACAAATTTGTAAGGGCCGGTGCCAATGGTTGCTTTGCCGCTATTATAATCTTCGGTTTTGGCACCCTTGCCCGCCTTCGCTGAGATTATTTTTACTGTAGTCATGTCATTTGGCATCAACGGATACGGTTTTGCCGTTTTGATATGAATTGTGTGGTCATCAATTTTTGAGAAGGTCTTGCCTTTGAGATAGGTCACAAAGCTTGATGGTGAGTTAGGCACATTCTGCGCCCGCTCAGCAGTAAACAGAACATCATCGGCGGTAAATGCGCTGCCATCATGCCATTTGACGCCCTGGCGGAGCTTGAATTCCCAAGTTGTTTCATCAACTGGTTTCCAAGAAACTGCTAGATCTGGAAAATGTTGTTGGTTCTCGTCACTACCTACCAAAGCTCCAAAAATATGCGTTGCAAATCCGTTATTTGGACCAAGGTTGTGGTAATGCGGGTCAATCGAGCTTGGCTCTGACTGCAAGCCAACGCGTAGTTCAGCTGCATTGGCTGCGAATGACAAGCCAATTGCCGCAACGCTCATCGTAATTATGTGTTTAAGTTTCATGTATCTCTCCCTTTTTGCTGACGTTTTTTAGATCCAAACGGCGCTAAAAACAATCGACGGAAAGTTTGCTCAATATTAACTCGCGCGTCAATCCATTCTTGGAGACATTGTCCTGTTATATTGTTAATTATTTGTCTACATATGAAATCAGCGATTAATCTCATTGTGAGTGGAAATAACTATGAAAGAAAATCAGAGGTTTGTTGATTTTTTGCCTCCTTTGTCCATGTTTTGCAACCAAACCAGTGGAAGATTGACGTCTTATCGGATTTACAAGCCTGTTGATGGTAGCCAGTCGACGCCAGTGCTAGTGTTTCTACATGGTTTTAATGGCAGTAGTAAAAGCTGGGCCTATCAATTTGCACATTTTACTAATCATACGGTGATTGCGATTGACGCACCTGGGTTTGGTGGGTCGCAGGTTATCGAGGGTGGTATGGTTGCAATTGCTGATGAAGTTGCCGCTGTGATTACTAGTCTTGTCAATGGCGAGGCTGTTATTATTGGCCATTCAATGGGCGGTATGCTGGCACAGGTATTGGGCGCAACCCATCCAGACATTTGCCAAGCGATCATTCTGTCATGCACTCATAAAGGGCGCGCCCAACCGGCAGGAACGCCTCTTGATGCGGCAGTAATTGAGCGTATTGAGCAGCGCAAGATGATGGATGACGCCACATATGGCGCGCTTCGTGTTAGCAAGATGCTACCCGGCGATATCGATCCTGGAATTGCTGAGTTTCTGGCTATGGTCGCTGGAGATATCAGGGTTGAGGGCATAGACTCTGGTGGCCGTGCAATGCATCATCTTGATACAACTAACCTGCTGCCAAAAATCACAGCGCCAGTAGCAATTTTTAGTGGCGCAAATGATATTGTTGTAAAACCGGCTGCGGCTGCTGCGTTGAAAGCTGCTTTGCCTCTAGCACGGCATTGGTTGATAAGGGGCGTTGGTCATGCGCCGTATTGCGAAGATGCTGCTAGTTTCAATAGCGCCATTGAACAGTTTCTTGATTATGTTTCAGCGGTTTAAAAAACTGGCATGGTGAAACAAATGAACGCATTCACATTACGGCCATTTGTCATTTATTTTTTGACAAACACATTGTCACTGCTTGGCACAT
>NZ_CAXBVX010000125.1:0-4928 GCF_963979125.1 uncultured Candidatus Puniceispirillum sp. | reverse complement strand
GGTTGCCGAGGCCTTACGCCTGCACAGCGATCTGAATGACCAGCAATTTAAGGCACGTGTTGTTGATCTACTAACGCAAGTTCGGCTTCCCGATCCGGCCGCGCTGGTGACGCGATATCCGCATGAACTATCTGGTGGCCAACAGCAAAGGGTGGCCATCGCCATGGCACTTGCCGGAGAACCTGAAGCATTATTACTTGACGAGCCGACAACAGGTCTGGATGTAACAACGCAGGCGCATATTCTTGAATTGCTCCGTGATCTGGCGCGTGAACGCAATATGGCAATGCTCTATGTCAGCCATGATCTGGGCGCGATCTCGAGGGTCTGTGACCGTGTGGTGGTGATGTATGCTGGTGAAATTGTACTTAATGGCTCGGCTCGGCAGGTTTTGCTGGCGCCACGTCATCCCTATGCACATGGTTTGCTGGCATCAATACCGCGCTTGAATCAAACCCGCTTGCCAATGGCATTGGACGGGCGACCACCAATGCCGGGCGAGGCTATTAACGGATGCGCCTTTGCCGACCGCTGTGCCCTGGTGGATAAAAAATGCCAGTCAATGTCGCCACCACTCATACCCATAGACAGCGGTGAAGACGTCCGCTGTTTTCATAGTGACAAGATTGACCAGATGCCGACGGCAAACAAAAAGCCGGCGCGACAAGGCGATTTGACAACCGTTGAATCTGGGCAAGCGCTAGGGTTGAACAACCTTGCCATCAGCTATGCTAAAACTGATTTTCTGGAAACCCTATTTTCCGGTAAAAAACCCTCTCCCGCTACCGTAGAAGGCATCAATATCACCATCGAAAAAGGTGAAACGCTTGGTCTTGTTGGCGAAAGTGGCAGTGGGAAATCGACAATTTTAAAAGCCATTGCTGGTTTGATTTCACCAAAGGACGGAAACATTTCACTACATGGTGAAACCATGTTAACCGCGCGGGTCGAAGACCGTCCAGCGGTGAATTTGCGACAAATTCAGATGATTTTCCAAAACCCGGATGACAGTTTGAACCCACGCCATACGGTCGCGCAAATTCTGGCGCAACCTTTACGTCTCTATTTTGGGTTGAACGGCGATGCGTTGCGCCGGCGTAGTGCCGAATTAATCGAACGAGTGAGGCTTGGCGTGCACTATCTTGATCGTCTGCCAAGCCAGTTATCTGGCGGTGAAAAACAACGCGTTGCGATAGCCAGAGCCTTTGCCGCTGAACCTGAAATAGTGCTGTGTGACGAAGTAACATCCGCGCTGGACGTTTCGGTTCAGGCGGCAGTTCTTGACCTATTGGACGAATTGAAAACACAGCAGGGAACAACCTATATTTTCGTCTCGCATGATCTGGCTGTGGTAAAAGCCATTTCTGACCGCGTGGCTGTTTTATATCAGGGTCGTTTGTGTGAAATTGGTCCCGCAGATGCTGTCTATAAGGCGCCATTCCATCCTTATACTGATTTGTTGCTTGGCGCCGTACTTGAACCCAATCCAGACTTCGCACCAAAACTTAGCGCTGACGATGTTGTAGAGCTGTCACCACCAGCTTCAGGCTGTCCATTCCAACGACGATGTCCACGCAAACTTGGTACAATTTGCGAGACCGACACACCATCAGCCCAGACCACTAGCCCCGAACATGTAATTAACTGCCATATTCCAGCAAAAGACCTGTAATTTGGTCACAATCATTTAACGATTCTAAATAACATCCATTATTCGAAATCATCGACAAAATTGAGCAATTGAAAAGCGTTTTGATTAAAGCGCCTCGACCACCATTGAAATGCCCTGCCCTCCACCAATGCAAAGTGTTACCAGTCCATAACGACCACCAATACGGCGTAATTCATGTAATAGCTTTAATGTTAGAATAGCGCCTGTAGCTCCGACCGGATGCCCTAGCGCGATTGCCCCACCATTTGGATTCACTTTGGCTGGATCAAGCCCTAATTCACGGCTGACATAGCAAGCCTGTGCGGCAAATGCTTCGTTGGATTCAATGACATCCAGATCGCTTGCTGAAAGGCCAGCTTGATCAAGCGCCATTTTACTTGCTGGAACAGGTCCAACGCCCATAATTTCAGGCGGTACAGCGGCAAAGCCATATGATAGCACCCGTGCCATTGGCTTTAACCCGCGTTCGACAGCGTCTTTTTCATTAGCTAAAACAACAGCCGCCGCGCCATCATTAATGCCACTTGCATTACCTGCGGTGACACTTCCATCTTCTTTGAAAACAGTTCGGAGTCCAGCAAGGTCTTCTATAGTTGTCGCGCGTGGATGTTCATCAGTGTCAAAATGGCTAGTTTTCTTACCATGCCCAACATCAATGCCAACGATTTGCTCTTTAAAACGTCCTTCAGCAATGGCATGGGCGGCGCGTTCCTGGCTCAGTTGGGCAAACGCATCCTGTTGATCTCTTGAAACGCCAAATTTGTTAGCGATATTTTCTGCGGTTATACCCATATGCCCATGTCCAAACGGGTCATGCAGTGATGCCAGCATCATATCAATAGCGGTGGCGTCACCCATTTTTGTACCAAATCTGAGCTTAGGTAACAAATAACCAGCCCGCGACATGGATTCAACACCACCACCAATAGCAATTTTGGCATGGCCTAGTTGAATAAGCTGAATGGCCGAGATAATGGCCTGCAAACCCGATCCGCAAAGCCTATTTACCGTTAGCGCGGGCGCATGTGTTGGCAATCCTGCCTCAAGGGCGATAACGCGGGCTATATAAACATCACGGGCTTCGCTATGGAGTACATTTCCATAAACACTATGATCAACATGATGTGGCGAAACACCAACGCTTTCTAACGCCGCTTTGGTAACAAAACTGCCTAATTCCGTTGGTGCAATACCAGCCAACGCACCCCCAAATTTTCCAATAGCGGAGCGTTTCCCCCCCAGAATAACAACTGACTCTGACATTTTAATTCCTTTTGAACAGTTCTAGTTACATCAGTGCTTTTGACGTATCGAATCTCGTAATTCGTTTTTGCGTATTTTTCCAGTGGTGGTTTTTGGAAGTTGTCCAAAGATCACTTTCTTTGGACATTGATATCCAGCAAGACCTTTCTTAGCGTGAGCTATCAATTCTTCCTCTGAAACTTTGCCTGAAAGCTCAACAAAAGCACAGGGTACTTCCCCCCATTTCTCATCAGGCATGGCCACAACCGCAACAAGGCTAACAGCAGGATGAGAATAGAGCGCCTTTTCCACCTCAATGGATGATATGTTTTCACCCCCTGAAATGATTATATCTTTGGATCGATCACGAATTTCAATATAGCCATCAGGGTGTTGCACCGCGATGTCGCCGGACCAGAACCAGCCGTCCTTAAACGCTTTAGCCGTCTCATCAGGCGCCTTCAAATACCCTTTCATGACAATATTACCACGAAACACGACCTCGCCTAGTGTCTCTCCATCCCATGCAACAGGAACGCGTGTATCTGGTTTCAAGACCATTACATCTTCTTGCAACTCATAGGCGACACCTTGCCGAGCTTTTAATACTGATTGTTCATCAGGAGCTAGTGAAGCCCAACCGGGTTTTTCTGCGCAGACAACGGCGGGACCATAAACTTCGGTCAAACCATAAACATGGGTGATTGAGATACCCATGGATTCTATACCCTCTATAACGCTTGCAGGAGGAGGCGCTGCTGCTGTCATCATTTTAATCTTTTGTGAGAACGCAGGTTTTTCTGGTGCGTTCAATATCATTGACATGATGATGGGTGCACCACAAAGATGCGTAACTTTGCAATCAACAAAAGCGTCAAAGATCGCATCGGCTCTTGGTGCGCGCAAAAACACATGCGTTCCAGCAAGCAGGGTTATAGTCCAAGGAAAACACCACCCATTACAATGAAACAGTGGCAACGTCCATAAATAGACAGGATAATGCGGCATTTCCCATGTAAGCACATTATTGACAGCGTTGGTCCATGCGCCACGATGCGAATATACAACTCCCTTGGGTCGGCCTGTGGTGCCAGAGGTATAGTTCAGCGCCAGCGCGTCCCATTCATCATCCGGCAAGCAATAGTCAAAATTCTTATCACCTTCGGCCAACAATTCATCATACGTCAAAGAACCTATCTTTTTGCCGCCTGGTCCTTCACTGTCCTCAATATCAATAATCAGCAGATCACGATTGGATTGGGAAACGGCATTTGCCGCCAAAGTCGAAAATTCGGTATCAACCAATAACACCTTCGCTTCACCATGTTCTAGGATATAGGCGATAGTTCCAGCATCAAGTTTCGTATTATTCGCATTAAGAACCGCGCCAAGCGTGGGCACAGCTAGGGCGCATTCAAGCGCTTCAGGGATATTTGGTGCAATCAAGGCAACTGTATCACCCTTGCCAATGCCGCGGTTAGACAGGGCCGAAGCAAGCCGCTTGCAACGTTCGGCAACTTCTCGCCAATTGCGCCGGATGCGTCCATGAATTTGTGCCGGTAATTCTGGGTGAACGCGCTCAACACGTTTGAGAATTGACACTGGTGACAGAGCCGTGTGATTAGCCGCGTTACGCGCCAGTTCTTGACCCTCGTAGATCATTTGCTTATCCAATTTATTCCCCATGTCTCAGGACAATACGCCCCCAGCTTTCTGCCAGGCACTTACACCACCAGAAAGGTTGACTACAGGTGAGAGCCCCATATCCATGGCCACTTTTGCTGCCAAAGCCGATCGTCCACCTGATGCACAGTAAAAGACGTAAGTTTTGTCTTGATTGAATTCTGGTTTATGTGCCGGACTTTCTGGATCAATATGAAATTCCATCATACCACGAGATGAAGTGACCGCACCCTCAATGATACCGGATTTTACTTGTTCCGTGCCATCTCTTAGATCAACGAATATGTGATCTGATGAACCAACCAAAGCTAGCGCATCTTCAACGCTAATC
>NZ_CAXBVX010000124.1:0-4952 GCF_963979125.1 uncultured Candidatus Puniceispirillum sp. | reverse complement strand
TTAGACCTCCATAACGCAGGCATCTGTCCGGCTTGTCGTGGACGCATGACCAGACTTGTCCACTCGCCAATACGAATTTTTGCCCATAGGCGCGCACCTACCATACCATAGGCCTGTGCCACCATTGCCGCCTGATGATTTAAAATACCTGATAGAACAAGCCACCCATTATCAGCAAGATGCGGCATCAATGATGGTGCCATCTTACGCAGGGGGCCAGCTAGAATATTGGCAAGAATAACATCATAAGGACCATGTTGACGCACCAAGCGTCCAGAAAAACCCGCCGAAACACCAAGCCGCATCTGTGTCGGGGCAATTTGATTACGTATCCGGTTGCCTTCTGCCACTTTGATAGCCACAGGGTCATTATCGGCGCCCATAACCTGACAGGATGGCCATAATTTTGCCGCGGCCATGCCAAGAATTGCCGATCCACAGCCCATGTCCAATGTAAAGCGCGGGGCACGCCCCCTATAGCGACGATTAATCATATCCATGGCCCGCAGGCATCCCTCAGTGGTTGGATGCGTGCCTGATCCAAAGGCCTGTGCCGCATCAACCAGAAGCGGCAAGCTGGCAGGCGGCGGGGCATCACCTATATGACTGCCATATATCCAGAAACGGCCAATGTGAAGCGCTGGAAATGATGCCCGATTTTCGGCAAGCCAATCGCGCTGGGGTAATTGTTCGACCTGAACAGCACATGGCACCAGCTGATGTTGCGCAAAAACTGGCGCCAGTAATTGCGTGATAACAGCCTCATCAGGCGAGAACAGAAATAATGCCTCAATATGCCAACGCTCTTGCGACGACCGGATATGCGACGTTGCCTCGCTTTCCAAAAGCTCGCTAAACACCGCCTCAAACCCAGCGACGACCTTTGCATCGGTAACATCGGGCAAGTCAAGGCGGACAGCATATATGGCAGTCATGGTTTGCTCACAAATCCGGACACAACCTTTTTATGTCCTGCTTTATCAAATGATATTTCCAGCTTGTCACCTTCAACATTTAAAACGTTACCCATGCCAAATTTTTGATGAAAAACCCGATCACCACGGGTAAAACCCGCGCCACTAGTTTCGGCAACAAACCGGTTTTCCGCGCCTTGTTGCTGACGGTCAGCCATGCGCCGCCATCCAGGTCCATAGCCCTGTTGACCAACGATATCTGATGCACCGGCGATATATGCTGGCGACGTACGGCCAATGCCCATGCCCTGTGCCATATCTTCGATAATATTTTCGGCAGGTAATTCTTGCACAAAGCGTGAAGGAATGGCCGACTGCCACTGGCCATGTACCCGGCGGCTGCTGGCAAATGAAATATGGACGTTTTTTCGCGCCCGGGTGATGCCGACATAAGCAAGACGGCGTTCTTCTTCCAGACCTATGGCGCCATTTTCATCCATAGTGCGCTGGCTAGGGAAAATGCCTTCCTCCCAACCTGGCAAAAAGACCGTATCAAATTCCAGTCCCTTTGCCGCATGTAATGTCATTAAGGTAACTTCGCCTTGCTCGGATATTGTATCACCATCCATTACCAGCGAGATATGTTCCAGAAACCCCTGAAGAGAGTCAAAGTCCTGCATCGCGCTGACCAGTTCGGTCAAATTTTCAAGCCGGCCTTCAGCATCGGGCGATTTATCCATCTGCCACATCGTTGTATAGCCTGACTCGTCAAGCACCATTCGTGCAAGATCACCTTGATGCAGAGTGCCAATCTGCTTGCGCCAGCGTCCAATGTCCTGAACAAAATTACCCAAGGTTGTGCGCGCCGCTGGGCGAAGTTCTTCTGTCTCGATCAGATCCATCGCCGCCGCCAGAAGCGGCTTTTGCGAGGCGCGCGCCTGAATATGAATCGCCTGAATGCTTGCTGTTCCCAAACCGCGCTTGGGAACATTGATAATCCGCTCAAAAGCAAGATCATCGGCTGGTTGCGCAATCAGCCGTAAATAGGCAATCGCGTCTCGAATTTCCGCCCGTTCGTAAAAACGCGCTCCCACAACACGATATGGCAGGCCAATGGCAATAAACCGTTCTTCAAATTCGCGCGTTTGGAAACCCGCACGTACCAAAACGGCAATCTGTGACAGATGATGCCCAGCCTGTTGTATCGATTCAATATGGCTGGAGATCGTTCGGGCTTCATCGGCGCCATCCCAATAGCCATTGACGCGCACTTTTTCCCCATCATCCGCCGATGTGAAAAGGGTCTTTCCAAGGCGCGTTTCATTACGGGCAATTACCGTCGATGCCGCCGCCAGAATGTGCCCAGTAGATCGGTAATTTTCTTCAAGCCGAACGGTTTTTGCCCCAGGAAAATCACTTTCAAAGCGCAAAATATTGCCAACTTCAGCACCCCGCCAGCCATAAATTGATTGGTCGTCATCACCCACACAACACAGGTTATTGCGTTGTCCTGTTAGCAGTCTGAGCCACAGATATTGCGCGACGTTAGTATCTTGATACTCATCAACCATAATATGTGTGATGCGCCCATGATAATCAGCCAGCACATCGGCATGGTTCTGAAAAATGGTCAGCATGTGAAGCAGAAGATCACCAAAATCAACTGCATTCAGTGTCAGTAACCGCGCCTGATAATCCTTATAGAGTTGTTGCATGCGGCCATTTGCAACATCACCTGCCTCGGCAAGGGTAATCTTTTCAGGCACCAGACCACGGTCTTTCCAGCGTGAAATAACCCCCGCGACCATACGTGCAGGCCAGCGTTTTGGGTCTATGTTTTCTGCTGCCATAAGCTGTTTGATCAGGCGCACCTGGTCATCACTATCAAGAATGGTAAAATCTGATTTCAGACCAACCATATCTGCATGCCGACGTAGCATCTTTGCCGCCAGCGAGTGAAATGTGCCTAGCCACACCTGTTCAACCATTGGCCCAACCATATCGCCGATTCGGCTTTTCATCTCGCGCGCGGCCTTATTAGTAAAGGTCACCGCCAGAATATTCCACGGCTTTGCTGTACCACTAGCGACAAGTTCGGCAAGCCGCGATGTCAGCACCCGGGTTTTGCCTGTACCAGCACCAGACAAGACCAGAAGCGGTCCTTGAAGGGATGTAACTGCGTCAGACTGGGATGTATTGAGACCGATTAACCAGGGGCTTACTGGATTTTGATTTAGATCATTCATCATAAGCCCAAACTCGCAAATGGGTGCTATCCGGTCAATATTACAAAGTCGCTTTTCTCATTAATTCGACATATTTGACGCCAAAACATAAAACCAGCATTGTGATTACTTCGCAAATCTTGTTCAGGGTCGTAAACGCGCTTTGACACGAATATTGTTTGCGGTATCTTAGCCTCATTATTATCCAAAGTGGTTAAAAGTTGTTATGAATTTAAACATGAGTACAAACCGATATATTCACATGATGCGTTCACAGTTACTTATCGTCAGTAGCCTTGTGATATTTGCCGCCTGTTCCAGTGTTCCTGTAGAACAGCGTAGCGATGTTCGTGATACCTATGAAAATGATAACCGCGCCATTTTTGATTTCAACATGGGCGTTGATACCCATGTTATCGAACCTGTCGCCAGTGGGTATCGCAAAGCAGTACCCGAAGGCGGGCAAACGGCTATTGCACATCATTTGGCATGGGCTGGATTACCATCCACGGCAATCAATTCCACCTTGCAAGGTAAATATGAAAATGCTGGACTTGCCGTTCTGAGTTTCGCCATTAACGGGTTGACGCTGGGATTTGTTGATCTGATGGGAGACGATGCAACACCCATTCATAAAGAAGATTTTGGACAGACACTTGCCGCCGCCGATATTGAAGAAGGTTCGTATCTGATGGTGCCTTTTCTGGGGCCGCATACTACACGCAGCCTGACCGGACGCGTTGTCGATATGGTGTTGAACCCCTATTCAATTCTGGACGCTGGAGCCCCTTTACAGACATGGCAGACAGCACGCATACCAACAACGGCTGTATCCTTCCGCGCAGCCAATTTCGAAGAAATCAATGACGTGAAATATAATGCGCTTGATCCATATGCGCGAACACGCTCGGTCTATTACCAGCAACGTAACGGGTTGCTTGGCGATCAACTACGCGGCGATGGCGCATCATCAGTCGATGACGAATTTGAAGATTTCTTTGGAGATGATGGGTAATGACAAGACGTTTCTTTAGCAGAATTTTTGTTATCTTTGCGGTGTTTTTTGCTATGTCTGCATCAGCCTTTGCCGACAATCAAGTTGGAAAAGCCGAAGCCCATATCGACAATATGATGCTGGATTTGCAAGGGTTTCTTGATAATGATTCAGATGATATTGAAAAGCGCAAAAAAAATGTAACCTATCTTTTAGATGCCTATTTTGACCTGCCGCTAATCGCCCGGTTTTCTGCTGGTGCTTATTGGCGCAAAGCCACACCAACCGAACGCCAGACATATACCGATATCATGCGACAGGTCATGATTGGCACAGTTGTGCGTAACTTTGACCAGCTGTCTGGGCTAGAATACACAGCTGCAAAAAGCACAGCAAAAGGCAAAAAGCTGGTGCTTGTTGGTGGCATATTTACGGATAAAGCCAAGACCAAAGAACCCGTTGCCATTAGTTGGCGTGTGACAACGCCTGAAGATGGAGCTGCAAGGGTTATGGATGTTGAGATTGAAAATATCTCGATGCTGGTAACGCAGAAAAACGAAAATATTGCAATCATTCGCAAGAATCAGGGCAATTTTTCAGCCCTGATTGATACCATGCGCTCTAAAATCAACGAATAATGACCCGATATGCCGCCTAGACTAGCGGCTAATTGGTTTATATTTGATACGTGTCGGACGCTCTGCATCGGCACCTAGACGGCGTTTTTTATCGGCTTCATAAGCTTCGTAATTGCCCTCAAACCACTCAACATGGCTATCACCTTCAAAGGCCAGAATATGCGTTGCAATCCGGTCAAGG
>NZ_CAXBVX010000123.1:0-5128 GCF_963979125.1 uncultured Candidatus Puniceispirillum sp. | reverse complement strand
ACGCCAAATCTGATCATGGTGCCATGAGCACCTCGTCCGAGGAAGTGATCCCGTAAAATTAGGAGGCGCGCCCTTGGCTACCCAGCATTCCCGATCAATTGCCAGATTAATGATCGCACCAGCAACAATATTGCTTCTAGGCTGGATGCTTGTTCCTCTGGTTATGACACTATACTTCTCATTCAAGAAATATCTGCCGTTGCGCGGTGGCGATCTAGGATGGGTGGGTTTTGACAATTATGTACGTTTTGTTTCATCCAGCTCGTTCTGGCCTGCTGTAGCAACAACGTTGACCATTGTCGGTGGTGTTCTGATTATAACAATTTTACTAGGTATTCTGCTAGCTTTGCTTCTGGATCAGCCTATCTGGGGTCAGGGCATTGTTCGAATACTTGTGATCGCACCATTCTTCGTGATGCCAACCGTATCCGGCCTTGTCTGGAAAAATATGTTTATGGATCCGGTGAATGGTTTTTTTGCCCATCTCTGGCGGGCTTTTGGTGCTGAACCAATCCAATGGCTTAGCCAAGCATCATTGCCCTCACTTATAATGATCATCAGCTGGCAGTGGTTGCCTTTTGCCACGCTGATCCTGTTAACAGCTGTTCAATCTTTGGATACCGAGCAACGCGAGGCCGCAGAAATGGATGGTGCCGGACCGTTTAGCCGTTTCTATTTCATTACGCTACCGCATCTTTCGCGTGCCATCACGGTTGTGGTGTTGATCAAGACAATTTTTCTTTTATCCATTTTTGCTGAAATTTTCGTGACAACTGCCGGTGCCTTTGGCACTAAAACACTGACCTATTTGATTTTTCAACGGGTTCTTGAAAGCCAGAATGTAGGGCTAGGCTCGGCAGGTGGCGTATATGCAATTATTTTAGCCAATATCGTTGCCATTTTTCTAATGCGCATCGTCGGCAAGAATCTGGACAGGTGAGGAGATAAACATGGCCCGCACTGTCACAACCAGGCGTAAATTAATCACAACTATTATTGCATGGACCATAGGCCTTGCAATTTTCTTTCCCATTCTTTGGATCATTGTTCTGTCATTCAAGACTGAAGGTGATGCGATCAGGACACCTATCGAGGTACTGACGTCGGCTTGGACTCTTGAAAGCTATTCTGTGGTGCAGGTACGCTCAGACTATTTCAAGCATTTCAACAATTCAGTGATTATCGCGATTGGTTCAACTTTGTTGGGTGTTCTTGTTGCTGTACCCGCAGCTTGGTCTATGGCATTTGTGCCATCACGTCGGACGCGTGGTATTTTGATGTGGATGTTATCGACAAAAATGCTACCCGCTGTTGGCGTTCTTTATCCGATTTATCTTTTGTTTATTCAGCTTGGCATTCTTGATAGCCGCACAGGTCTGGTTGTCATTTTGATGCTGATCAACCTACCGATCATAATTTGGATGCTCTATACATATTTCAAAGAAATCCCGAATGAGATACTCGAAGCCGCGCGTATGGATGGGGCAAATTTGCGTTCAGAACTGCTTTATGTTCTCACACCAATGGCCGTGCCGGGTATCGCATCCACTATGCTTTTAAACATAATTCTAGCTTGGAATGAGGCCTTTTGGACCTTGAATCTGACCGCTGCCAAAGCAGCACCACTTACGGCATTTATAGCGAGCTATTCCAGTCCAGAAGGGCTTTTTTATGCAAAGCTGAGCGCCGCCTCGGTTATGGCAATTGCACCAATCTTAATCATGGGCTGGTTTAGCCAGAAACAACTCGTGCGCGGCCTAACCTTTGGGGCGGTAAAATAGGAAAACCGATATGAAGCAGATACAACTCATTCAAATTTCAAAGCATTTTGGTAATGTCGAAGTTATTCCGCCACTGGATTTGCAAATTGATGATGGCGAGTTCGTCGTGTTTGTTGGTCCGTCTGGTTGCGGCAAATCCACCCTTTTGCGGCTGATTGCCGGACTTGAGGATGTGACATCAGGACAGATTTTGATTAACGGTCAGGATGCGACAGTAAACCCACCTTCCAAACGTGGACTTGCCATGGTGTTTCAGTCCTATGCGCTGTATCCGCATATGTCTGTGCGCAAAAATATCGCCTTTCCCCTGCGGATGGCTGGGTTGGATAAGGCAGAGCAGACGCGCCGGGTCGAAGAGGCCGCAAAGGTTCTGAATCTTACTGATTATCTTGATCGACGTCCCGGACAGCTATCAGGTGGCCAGCGTCAACGCGTTGCCATTGGTCGTGCGATTGTACGCGAGCCAACGGCATTCCTATTTGATGAACCTTTATCGAACCTTGATGCGGCACTTCGGGTTGGGATGCGACTTGAAATAAGTGAACTGCATAAGCGGCTTGCAACTACAATGATTTATGTAACACATGATCAGATAGAGGCGATGACCATGGCTGACAAAATTGTGGTGTTGCAGGCAGGCGTGATCGAACAGGTAGGAAGCCCATTAGAACTATATCACAATCCATGTAATACATTCGTTGCTGGCTTCATTGGGTCGCCAAAGATGAATCTTCTTGGCGGCAAAGAGGCTTTAAAACATAAGGCACATACCATCGGGATACGGCCTGAGCATATTGCCATTTCATCCAAGAAGGGTGATTGGGAAGGCGTAGTTGGCGTGACTGAACATTTGGGGTCAGATACCTTTGTTCACGTGCATTGCCCGGTCTTTTCAGAAACATTGACGGTGCGCGCCAGTGGAGCGTTGGATTTACCTTATGGTACCAAGGTTTACCTCACACCTGACTTCACGCATCTGCACAAATTTGACAAACAAGGATTGCGGCAAACATGAAACGGCTAGCTGGCAAATCAGCGCTGATTACGGGCGCCGCACGGGGGATAGGGCTGCATTTCGCTGAGGCCTATATCAATGAAGGTGCGCAGGTTGCAATAGCTGATATCAATAGTAAACAAGCGCAGCTAGCGGCAAAACGCCTTGGTGATCAGGCCATGGCCATTGAGATGGATGTGACAAGTCAGACGAGTATCGATATAGGCGTTGATGCGGCAGTGGCGGCATTTGGTGGCATTGATATTCTTATAAATAATGCGGCGGTTTTTACGGCGGCACCGATTGCCGAGATCACGCGTGATGACTATCAGCAGGTGTTTGATATAAATGTCGCGGGAACATTATTCACAATGCAAGCCGTTGCCCGCCATATGATAAAACGCGGCGAGGGCGGCAAAATCATCAATATGGCCAGCCAGGCAGGACGTCGGGGCGAGCCACTAGTGGCAGTCTATTGTGCGACAAAGGCCGCTATTATCTCTTTGACACAATCTGCAGGGATGAACCTGATCGAGCATGGCATCAATGTGAACGCAATATCGCCTGGTGTGGTTGATGGCGAACATTGGGACGGTGTTGATGCCTTTTTTGCAAAATATGAAAACAAGCAGCCTGGCCAAAAAAAGCAGGAAGTCGCCGCTGGCGTGCCTTTTGGCAGAATGGGTCATCCCGAAGATCTTTCTGGCATGGCAATTTTCCTGGCAAGTAAAGAAGCCGACTACATTGTGGCACAAACCTATAATGTAGATGGTGGACAATGGATGAGTTAATGGATCTTTCTTCGCGTAAAACCAATGTGAATAGTCTGCAAAACAATACGCTTGACGAATTGCCAGCACATGTCATGCGTCCCAGCTATGATCGTAAAAAGATGTCGCCTGGTATCGTGCATATAGGTGTTGGTAATTTTCATCGCGCGCATCTAGCCTGGTATGTTCACCGCCTCATGCAACAAGGTCACGCTTTGGATTGGGCAATCATTGGTGCTGGCGTTCGCGAACATGATTCTGTTATGCGTGAAAAGTTGTTGGGACAAGATTGCCTAACCACATTGATTGAACTCGACCCACTTGGCGCGCAAGCAACTGAAGTCACCGGAGCGATGTTGGACTTTTTGCCCGTTGAGCCAGATAATAAACCACTTATTCAGACAATGGCCGATCCAAGAATACGGATTGTAACAACAACGATAACCGAAGGTGGTTATTACCTTGATCCTGTTACTAACGGGCTAGATATAACGCATGCCGACATTATCCATGATGCCGAAAATCCGGATTGTCCTCGCACCGCATTCGGCGCCATTGTTGCCGCGCTCCGTTTGCGGCGTGACAGTGGCATTGGCCCTTTCACAGGGTTGAGTTGTGATAACTTACAGGCAAATGGCACGATTTTGCGACAGTCTGTTGTTGGTCTGGCACGGCTAAGTGATCATGATCTTGCCGACTGGATTGATAGTCATTGTTCGTTTCCAAACTCAATGGTTGATTGCATTGTGCCCGCCACTGGTCCTGCCGAACTGCAACGTGCGCGGTCTCTTGGAATAGATGATGCGGCACCGGTGACGCATGAAAACTTCCGCCAATGGGTCATTGAAGATACATTCTGTGCTGGACGCCCTGATTGGACGCTTGTAGGGGCTGAATTCTCGGATCACGTGCATCAGTATGAGGCGCGAAAAATACGTGTTCTAAATGGCGGCCATCAGGTGCTTGCTAACGCTGCAGAAATTTTGGGTGTTGATAATATCTCTGATGCGATGGCACATCCGCTGATCCATGCCATGTTCAGAAAGGTGCTAACAGAAGAGATCATTCCGCATGTCGATCCTTTGCCTGACAGTCCGGTCATCGAATATCTAGATCTGATTGATAGACGGTTCGCTAATGATTCCATTATAGATACGGTGCGGCGTGTTGCCTTTGATGGCTCGGCGCGCCATGTTGGTTTTATCCTGCCAACAATTCGTGATGCGTTGAAATCTGGCCAATCCATCGAAGGGTTGGCACTTATCGAGGCGTTATGGGCGCGCATGTGTCTAGGCACACGTGAAAATGGTAGCCAGATTGCGGCGAACGATCCCATTTGGGAAACGCTCACAATCAAAGCTGCTGACGCACAGCAAAACCCGTCTGTCTGGCTTGAAATGCAACAAATATATGGTGATCTCAGCCAACACGCACGCTTTGCTGATGCGTTTGGAAGATGGCTATTATGCATTTATCAAAACGGTGTTGAAGCAACGATCCGCATCTATACGGAACAAAATTAAATGCCCGCTTGACCAGATTGACCTAACCCTAGGTTCTTTAAAATGGTGCCCGATGCCAGA
>NZ_CAXBVX010000122.1:0-5179 GCF_963979125.1 uncultured Candidatus Puniceispirillum sp. | reverse complement strand
ATGCCCACAGATTTGCCTGATCCTGTTGTTCCGGCAACCAGCAAATGCGGCATTTTGGCCAGATCGACAACAATCGGCACACCCGCAATATCCTTACCCAACGCCATCGGCAGGGCATTGTTATTTTCCCGCCAGACCGCACTATCCAGAATATCGCGCAAAATCACCGTTTGCCGGTCTTCATTCGGTAATTCGATGCCAATCACATTCTGACCCGGCACAACCGCAACACGCACCGATATCGCGCTCATGGAACGGGCAATATCATCCGCCAGCGAAATCACCCGTTGCGACTTTGTGCCTGGTGCCGGATTCAGATCATAGCGCGTGACCACGGGACCATAGCGTACATCGGCAATATTACCTTTGACGCTGAAATCGGACAGCACGGTTTCCAGCATGCTGGCATGTTCCTGCAAAACGGCTTTGGCTGGTGCCGACGCGCTTTTGCCTGGCGCCTGCAACAGCTTTTGTGGCGGTAGCTTGAATCCTGTGGCGGCGTCAAAATCAAGCACTGTCTGCTGGCCTTTATCACCTTTGGCCTTACGTCCAGCGGTTTTGGCTTCGGTGTCATCGACGCTGGCTCCAGCTACCAACACAGGTTCCTGACGGGTTTTCTTATCCCGTTTCGGCTTTGCCTTTTTTGCTGGCTTTACGGCATTTTCATCACGCGCAACCAGCGTGCCCACCCCGCCAAATATGCTTTTTACGATGCCTGTTATACGGGCGGTCACACGTCCTAGACCCAGCCATTGCTGGCGCGATAACGCGGCTGACCATAGCCAGCTCCAGACTCCAAAAACCCCAAAAGCCAGACCCAGATAATGTTCTGTTCCAAAGCCCATAAATTCTGGCAGGGGATCGATATATTGCAGTGACCATCCCAGCAACAGCGCGCCTGCTGCCCCGCCAAGCGCGGTTGCCCCGCCCCCTGCCAGCCCCTGTATCGCCGCCGCCAGCAAAATCAGACATAGCGGTGCCATAAAGAAACGGATGCGGAAATGGCTAATGACCCGCTTGCGGATCAAACGCGCGCCCCACAATATTGGTATTGCGGCCAAAGCAAAGGAGGCCAGACCAATCGCGCTTAGCAAACCAGATGATAAATTTGCCCCAATCGGGCCCAGCCAGTTGCGAACAATCGCATTTGACGCTGTGCTCCATGACGGGTCGCCACTATGCGCGCTGGCAAGCGCGGCCATAACCAGACATCCCAGCACAAACAGGCACAGGCCAACAAGCTCCATCAGACGATGCTGAAGAAAACGGGCAACCGCCGAGGATAAAAGTGGTTTCTTTTCGGTTTCGTCCTGCATGTCTATGCTGATAATTCCATTCTTGTTTTGACCCGTAATGTATAATCATCGGTATTTATAGTCACCCGAATATTACAGGCATGCACCATTGGTGCCTATGTCTAATGCGCCTGATATAATGTGGCAATGCGCGCTAATGCCTGATCGATCACTGCATGTTCATGCACCAATGCCAGCCGCACAAACCCGCGCCCCGGATTACCTGCAGCTGTTTCTACGCCCATATATGATCCGGGAATAGCCTTTACCGCCTGTTCAGCCATCAATCTTTTTACAAATTCTATGTCATCCTCAACCGGTAACCACAAAAAGAAGCCACCCTGTGGGGCGGCAATCCCAAGATGCTGTTCGGCTAGGGCAAAAGAATGGTCATAATGTGCCCTAATTTTGGCAACATGCGCTTCATCTGCATATAGATCGCTGGCAATTTCCAATAATGGCGTCGGCACCAGCGAACCACCATTGCCAATCAGCTTCAAATACAGCCCGATCACCGTACGGTCGCCAGCCATGAAACCGGCTCTAATGCCTGCCGCCCCTGACCGCTTCGACAGTGAATTCAATATCACCATATTACGCAGGGGATCATTACGCTGGGGATCATTACGCTGGGGATCCGGAGCAGACCCTCCAGCCGCCAGTGCCGCCGCCGCTTCCAATAAGCCAGTTGGCGGCGACCCACGCCAAATATCGGCATAGCATTCATCCAGCACCAACAGAAAATCATATGTTCGCGCAAGGTCAAGCGCTGCTTTCAGATAGTCAATATCCATGACACAGCCATGCGGATTGGTCGGGCTACACAGATACATGATCGTTGTGCGTTCATATATATCTGCGCTGATCGCGTCCAGATCAGGCAGAAAATTATGCGCCGCATCACTATTCATAAAGATAATTTCGCTACCGCTTGCCAGCCCACCTGCGCGCCAGGCGTGATAAAACGGATTTGTCACTAGCGCCACTGGATTGCGCTTTGTACCTTGCACCAGATTGCCCAGCATAAACAGCGGCTCGCGCGTTCCTGTCACTGGCGCGATGGCGCTATCAATATCAACCAGTCCAGCCGCCGCTGGCCAGCGGCGCGCGATATAATCACCAATGGTCGCACGAAATCGCGGCGTGCCGTTGGCTTTTGGATAAAACTGCCAGCCATCATTATATTTAGTGACACCATCGGTCAGAATTGATGATACTGGTAATTGTGGCTCACCAATCGACAGATCAAGCATATCCATATCTTGCGGCTGTTCCACATCAGCCAGCAACGCACGTAGCTGGACAAACATATTGCCATCAAAAACGGAATAATCGGGATTTAACTTCATCGTCGTGCCTCAAAACACCTAAATTCTGGGTCACGCCCATAACATCATGGACGCGATATAGTCGTAACGCATGCCACCCGAATGGGCAATCGTAGCCCCCGCCTGAATGGCTAATCGTAATATTTGTCAGAATATAACCTGTTTAAAGCACACCTCATATTATAGGATAAAGCAAAGATGATCTGGCGATCCACCAGCTATTGACTATATAATAAGGTAACAATGATTTAAAAATGACGTGAAACTGAACTGCGTCACCATCATAGATTTACGGACAGCATGTCACAAAAACCTGCCATCTTTATTGACCGCGACAATACGCTTACCCGCGATCATGGCTATACATGGGATATTGCCGACTTTGCATGGATCGATGGCGCGGTTGAGGCACTGCAATTATTTGCTGGTGCCGGACTGGATATATTTATTGTCACCAATCAAGGCGGTATTGGCCGGGGGTTTTTTACCGCGGCTGATATGCATGCCTTTCACGATCATTTACAAAGCGAACTGGCCAAAGCCAATGTCACCATTACCGATATTGCCTTTTGCCCGCATCATCCCTTGGCTGAGATTGAGAGTCTGAAAACCCCTTGTTCATGCCGCAAGCCCGCACCAGGCATGATTCTGGGCCTTGCCAAAAAATGGAATATTGATCTGCCACGCTCGGTGATGATTGGCGACCATGAAAAAGATGTCGAAGCTGGCCATAATGCAGGCTGTCATGCCTATCGTTTCGAAGGTGGAAATCTGGCATCCCTAGTACGGCATATTCTGCACCAACATTTCGGAGATAATCATGCCCGATAAAGCAGGGCAAAATAAAGCGGCGCATGATCCCGGTTCAGCCGAAATTGTTATTGCTGGTGGTGGCCTGACGGGTCTGATGATGGCGATCACCTTGGCGCATACACCCTATAATGTAACGTTAATTGACCGATCATCCACGCGTCCGAAAACAGCCTCATCACCTAGCCTTGACCGCCGCACAACAACAATCCATGCGGCAGGTGCCCGCATGCTTGATTGCCTTGGTGTCTGGGCGCATCTTGCGGATAAGGCCGCGCCAATCTGGCATATGCACGTGGCCGAAGGTGCCGCCACCATAACAGCCAGCATGACCCCTAAAAGCGATTTTAACCTACATTGGTCGCATGATGATGCGCCCATGGCCTATGTCGTCGAAAACAGCCATCTGTTTGCCGCCCTAAAGCAACGCCTTACCGAGACCGACGTTACCTATATAGATAATAGCGCGATCAGTGACCTTGCCAACATTGGTAACAAGGCGCATTTAAAACTTACGTCTGGTATCGATATGTCATGCGATCTGCTGGTGGCCTGTGATGGTGCCAACAGCCCCTTGCGCACGCTGGCTGGTTTAAAAACGCGCACATCACCACATCGGCAATCGGCCATCGTCGCCGTGCTGAAAAGTGAAAAGCCACATGGTGATAGTGCCTTTCAACGGTTCCTCATCGGCGGGCCTATTGCCCTGATGCCGATGCCAGACAATCTGCTCTCGCTTGTCTGGACATTGCCCGCCGATGAAACTGACGCGCATATGGCAATGGATGACACCCAATTCGACATAGCTTGCAATGCCGCGTTTGGTCATGATCTGGGGTATCTTAACGTTGATAGCGATCGGCTGTTATGGCCATTGACACCATCGCTTAGTCTGTCACCAAAAAGCGCCAATATAGTGCTGGCAGGTGATGCTTTTCACGCGATTCACCCACTTGCTGGACAAGGTTATAATCTGGCGCTTGGCGATGCGGCCGTGCTGGCTGATAGCCTGACAGATGCGCATCACCGCGGGCTTACCGCTGGGCATCCATCGGTCTTGAGCGATTATACGGCCAATCGGAAAGTCGAAGTGCTGGCGATGAGCGGCGTGACAACAGTGTTGAATAATCTGTTTTTCAAAATGCCGCGGGGTCTGCGCCGGATCACTGGCATTGGCATGAGTCTGGTCAATGCCTCACCCTTGAAAATGGCACTTAGCAAGATTGCCGCGGGCGGGACGCTTAACAAGGCGTCCTTAATGCAAGGTAAATTACCCCGCTAGACATATGGCTATCGGGCCAGCCCTTCGGCCACCAGCCGCGCTTCATAATTCTGCATCAATTCGTCTTTGCGCATACCATAGTCAAACAGCAAGGCCCAGCTGAACAGCCCTGTATTATGGCCGTCATCAAACGCCAGACGCACCGCATAATTGCCGACAGGTTCGATATCCCTGATCTGGACATTGCTTTTTCCGGCAGGTGTTTTTTTCTGATCTGGCGCATGCCCTTGCACTTCGGCTGATGGTGACTCAACCCGCAATAATTCGGCTGGTAGTGTAACAATATCGCCTGTATCAAACGAGATTGTCAGCATGTCCTTGGTCGATGACAGGCGAATTTCCTGTGGCAAAGGAAAGCTGGTTGGTGCAGTCATAAAATTATCTCCATATAAGCATCATCCGGCCATAAGCCGAAAGATGATCGCGGCATAAACAAACATCATCCGGCCATCATCTGGCCAGAA
>NZ_CAXBVX010000121.1:0-5191 GCF_963979125.1 uncultured Candidatus Puniceispirillum sp. | reverse complement strand
CTCCACATTAAGAAAAGAACAGGGCGAGATTTAAGATAAATGTTGCGACCAGCGCGGCGCATCAAACCGAATCCTGTATCACCACCAGATAGGACAAATTGAGCAAAATATCAATGCCTGCCAGTCTGAGATAGACGGATATTAGCTATTATGACGGTTTGGTATCGTCTGACGTGTCAAAAGCTGACAAACGCCAGATCAGAGTATCGGTTTCTTACCATCAGGTTTTATTGTCAGACTTTGACGGTCAGATTGGCGTGACTTAGGGTTTCGCGTAGATCGCCAATCAAGCCATCAAGTGCTGCCTGACTGGCACCTTCGGCGCGTGCCACAAGCGCCGCTTCGGTATTCGAGGCGCGCACCAACCACCAGCCCGAAGCGCTACGAACCCGCACGCCATCGACAAGCGAGATGTTCGACATATCATCATTGCCAAAACGGGTGGTGGCAAAGCTGGCCAGTGCATCCATGGCGGTAAATTTTTTCGAATCGTCACAGTCAATGCGTAATTCGGGCGTTGCAAATTGCGGGGGCAAACTGTCCATAAAGGCGGTTATTGACTGGCCTGTCCGGTGCATCTGGCCAAGCACGCGCAAGGCGACATATATGGCATCATCAAAGCCGTAATAATCATCCTTGATAAAGATATGACCAGACATTTCGCCTGCCAGCGGCACATCCAGTTCAGCCATCCGCTTTTTCATATGGCTATGTCCAGTTTTCCAGATTTGGGCATCTGCCCCTGTGGCAGCGATCAGAGACATGGCCATATCGGATGATTTGACATCAAGCAGCATGGGACGGCCTTGATGTTTTGGGGCAATGTCCAAGGCCAGATAGGCAGTCAGAAGATCGCCAGGCACCTGTCGGCCTTTGGCATCGATCAGGCCGATCCTGTCACCATCACCGTCAAAGCCAATGCCCAGATCAGCTTTATGTGCCGCCACCGCATCGCGTAACATGTCCAGCGTTTCTGGATCAACCGGATTAGGGTGATGATTTGGAAAGGTACCATCAATCTTGGAAAATAGAACATGATGCGTGCCGCTTAGCTGGCAGGTGAGCGCATCGGTAACTTCGCCACTGGCACCATTACCGCAATCCCAGACAGCTGTTACATTGCCAACATCGGCGCCGTGCAAAATCCGCGCAACATAATCATCGAAAATTGAGATTTCGGTGGCGTGCCCGCCATCATGACGTGTTGACCCTGTGGCGCTGACGGTGCCTAGGTGAGTGATGTCATCGCCAAAAAAGACAGCGCCGTCCATGATCATTTTAAAACCGTTATGCGTTGGTGGATTATGGCTTCCAGTGACCTGAATCGCCGCGTCGGTTGCCAGCGCATCATTGGCATAATAGAGCATCGGTGTTGGCCCGCAGCCAATATCAAAAACGTCAGCACCTCCCGCCACCAGCCCGTCAATAAGGTGGCTGGCAAGAGCAGGCGATGACAGCCGCCCATCACGCCCGACAGCAATGCGTTTGGCAAGGCCGCGCGCATCCATACAGGCGGTGAATGCTAGGCCAATGGCAAAGGCATCAGCATCGGTCAGCGTTTGGTCATAAATGCCGCGAATATCATAGGCACGCAGAATCGAGGGATCAAATTGATGTGAGGACATTAAAGGGTCTCTTTTATCCAGCGATGTAAATCATCGGCTATATCGGGGCGTTCAAGCGCGAAAGCGATATTGGCTTGTAAATAGCCCAGCTTTGATCCGCAATCAAAACGGGTGCCTGAAAAGCGCAATCCGGTGAAGGGAGCTTTGCCAATCTGCTTGGCCAGTGCGTCGGTTAGCTGGATTTCATTGCCAGCACCGCGTTCCTGTGTAGCCAATGTGGCAAACACCTCAGGCTGGATGATATAGCGTCCAACAACAGCAAGTGTTGACGGTGCCTGATCGGGGGCTGGTTTTTCGACTAGCCCCTGTACGTCGATACAGGCTCCATCAATCTTGCCCGGCGTTACGATGCCATATGATTCGGTTTGCGAAGGCGGCACATCCATGACCGCAACCATATTGCCGCCGCCCTTGGCGTCATAGGCATCAACCATTTCGGCAAGGCAGCTTTTGCCCAGAATAAGATCGTCAGCAAGGATGATGGCGACCGGTTCGTCCTTGGCGATATGGCGCGCGCACCAGACAGCATGGCCAAGACCCGCTGGTTCCTGTTGCCGGACATACATGACCGATCCCGGATCGCGCAACATATTATGTACGGTGGCCAGTGCCTGAGCCTTGCCACGGATTTTCAATGTCGATTCCAGCTCAACACTATGGTCGAAATGATCTTCGATGGCGGTCTTGTTGCGGCCCGTGACAAAGATAAATTCTTCTATGCCAGCTTCGATCGCTTCTTCGACAGCATATTGAATGAGCGGTTTGTCAACGATCGGCAACATTTCTTTAGGCAAAGCCTTGGTCGCAGGCAGAAAACGTGTGCCAAGTCCGCCGACAGGAAAAATGGCTTTTTTAACCATGTGCTGTCCTTTTTACCTATCCATCATTGATCCTTATCAAGTATAGGTTCATAACTAGATTGGCAAGCAAACAGATAGAGTAATTGTCCATATGGCATATCCAACTGGAACCGAAATCAAAGCGGTACTTGTGGAATCAGCGTCGGTGAAAATGGCAACAGCAGATATATATGCCGATGCCATTATTGACGCTGCGCAGATGATCGCCGATGCCCTGGCGCAAGGCGGCAAGGTGATGTTATGCGGTAATGGCGGTTCGGCAGGTGATGCCCAACATATTGCTGCCGAATTTGTGGCGACGCTTGACCATAGACGCCCACGTGGCGGGCTGGCGGCTTTGGCGCTGACTACGGATACGTCTTTTATCACCGCCTATGCGAATGATTTTGGTTTTGAAGGTATTTTTCAGCGTCAGGTCGAAGCCTTGGGGCGCGAAGGTGACGTGCTGATTGGCATTTCTACCAGTGGTAATTCGGCGAATGTGGTTGCCGCGTTTGCCACCGCCCGCACAGCTGGCATCAAGACCATTGGTTTTACAGGTGAAGGTGGCGGCAAGCTGGCACCGCTTAGCGATATGCTGTTTGCGGTGCCTAGCGGTAAAACCATGCATATTCAAGAAGCACATATCGCGCTGGGGCATGTGCTGACCATGGCCGTCGAGCAAATTCTGGGCTATTAATAAAGCCATTAGATTGTGATGCTAGCGTGGGGATAACAAGTCTGAAAGCGTGGCTGTCGATGAATAAGCTTTGCACGGAGATAGTATTTTGAAAATTGCGGTAGTTGGAACTGGATATGTGGGCCTTGTATCGGGCGCATGCTTTTCCGAATTCGGATTTGATGTGACATGCGTTGATAATGATCCAGCAAAAATCGATCTTATCCAGAATGGTACCATGCCGATTTACGAACCAGGTCTTGAAGATCTTGTTGCCCGTAATGTCGCTGCCAGCCGTTTGCATTTCACCACTGATCTAGGCACCGCTGTTGCCGATGCGGATGCCGTTTTCATTGCGGTGGGCACGCCAGCCAGACGCGGCGATGGCCATGCTGACCTGTCTTTTGTTTATGCGGTGGCACGCGAGATTGCCCCGCATCTGGATGGCTATACAGTTGTGGTGACCAAATCGACCGTGCCGGTGGGCACGGGCCGTGAGGTTTATGACATTGTGTCAAAGACGAATCCGGATGCTGATTTTGACGTGGCGTCAAACCCCGAATTTTTGCGTGAAGGAGCAGCAATTAGCGATTTCATGCGCCCAGACCGCGTTGTTGTTGGCGCGACAAGCGAACGCGCCCGCGAGGTAATACGTGCGCTGTATCGACCATTATATCTGATCGAGACGCCGATTATCTTTACCGCGCTGGAAACATCCGAGCTGATTAAATATGCCAGCAATGCCTTTCTGGCGGTGAAAATTTCCTATATCAACCAGATGGCCGACCTATGTGAGGCAGTCGGTGCGAATGTGCATGATGTCGCCAAGGGTATGGGGCTGGATAAGCGTATTGGTAACAAGTTTCTGCATGCAGGGCCTGGCTATGGCGGATCATGTTTTCCAAAGGATACGCTGGCGCTGGTCAAAACCGCCGAACAGCATAATGTCGATATTGGAATCGTCGATGAAGTCGTGGCCTATAATGACCGGCGCAAGCAAGCGATGGCTGGCCGCGTGATGTCGGCGCTAGATGGGGCTGTTGCTGGCAAGGTGATTGCCATTCTGGGACTTGCCTTCAAACCAGAAACCGACGACATGCGGGATAGCCCATCAATTGATATTGTGCATGAGCTTGCCAATGCAGGCGCGCAAATAAAGGCCTATGATCCGAAAGCGATGGATGAAGCACGGCATATGCTGCCCGGCAATGTCAGCTATTGTGATAGTGCTGATACCTGTATTGTGGATGCTGATGCGGTTGTTATTGTCACCGAATGGAACGAATTCCGCGCGCTGACCGCGGCGCATTTTATTGCGTCCATGCGCGGCACGGTGCTGGTTGATTTACGCAACATCTATGATGCTGCGCAGATGCGCGAAGCCGGACTGGTTTATACGTCTATCGGCCGTTAAGCGTCTTGTCGTTACCCATTTGGGCGCGCCAAGCGTCAGGTATTTGCCCGCGTCATGTGGTTGTCACCACCGCAATGCCGATCAGTACCGCCGCCAAAGATGTGCGGGCGATATAAGGAATGGCATTCATGATTTTTGGATTTGGCGGCGTGCCTTTTTTTGCGCTATCTGCCAGATGGACATTCAAAAAGGCAACCACAAGAAGCAAGACTGTTGCACCAAGTAATTTCAGATGAAACGCCCATCCAAGATTGAAACTGCCATATAGCTGGTTGGTGAGAATAACTCCTGTTACCCACAAGATTATCAATGCGACAAGGCCAAGGCGCGCAAGCGTCATCATGGTTTTTTGAACATGTGGCGCGGGCGGCATGCCTGCCTTTTGATGCGCCTTGGCCAGAAGTGCATTGGCAACGCCAAGCCCGCCAGCCAGAAAAAGCGATAAATAGTGAAAAAATTTCAACGCGATTATCAATGACATAACATCCCCCATATCTAAACCAACGAACAATAACCCATGGATGGTTTATATTGCCCGTGAAAGGGTACTGATTTGTATGATCTGCGCAATGGCTTATATTGGGCCACACCGATTATACATGACTGCATAGGTGAGACCGCGATAAGTTGCAGG
>NZ_CAXBVX010000120.1:0-5269 GCF_963979125.1 uncultured Candidatus Puniceispirillum sp. | reverse complement strand
CGCCATCGGGCGGCACGCACGAAACCGGCTTTCGTCAGGCAATCGTGCGCGCTTTGCGTAATTACGGTGATCTGGCTGGCAACCGCAAAGCTGCCGATCTGACCGCCGATGATGTGCTGGCCAATACTGGTGTCATGCTGTCGGTATTCTTGCGTGAACCCCAATTTCAGGGCCAGACCAAAGACCGGCTTGTCTCGACTGATGCGACCCGCATGACCGAACAGGCAGTGCGTGATCGCTTTGAACAATGGCTATCCGCCGACTCAGCCCGCGCCAATTTTCTGCTTGAGGCAGCTATCGAACGTGCCGAAGAACGCAAGCGGCGTAAAAAGGAAAAAGAAGTTGCGCGTAAATCGGCAACACGCCGTCTGCGTCTGCCTGGCAAGTTGGCTGACTGCACATCAAACGATCTCGATCTGACCGAATTATTCCTTGTCGAGGGGGACTCGGCAGGTGGCTCGGCAAAACAGGCACGTAACCGTAAAACGCAGGCTGTCTTGCCTTTACGTGGTAAAATTCTGAATGTCGCCAGCGCAACCGTTGAAAAGCTCAGTGGTAATCAGGAACTATCCGATCTGGCGCTGGCGCTTGGTGTGCGGCCAGGCAAGGATTTCAAAGTCGATGATCTGCGCTATGGGCGTGTTGTCATAATGACAGATGCCGATGTTGATGGCGCGCATATTGCTGCTTTGCTGATGACCTATTTTTATCGTGAAATGCCGCAATTGATCGAAGCAGGGCGGCTCTATCTTGCACAGCCCCCGCTTTATCGTATTAATCAAGGTGGCAAAACAATGTATGCGCTAGATGACGCCCAGCGTGACACATTGTTGGAAACGGGCTTTGACAAACGCGGCAAGATTGACATTAGCCGCTTTAAGGGACTTGGTGAAATGCCCCCTGCCCAGCTCAAGGAAACCACCATGAATCCGGCAAGCCGACGCCTGTTAAAAGTTGAATTGCCGCAACGTGACAGCATTGGTGCTGATCTGCGTCGCAATACCGATCAACTGGTCAACACATTGATGGGCAAAAAGGCAGAACTGCGCTTTGGTTATATCCGCGATCATGCCGAAGATGCGCTAGCCAATCTTGACGTTTAACGTATATCAACCACCGCATCGACCTTATCAAACAATATCTGCAACGCATTAATAACCGCACTTTCAGCTTCCATTGACGACAAATGTCCAATGCCTGTCAGCAGGCTGTAATCGGCATGGGGACAAAGCGCAGCCATTTCAGCGGAAAGACTAGGCGGCGTCAGCACATCCAGCGTGCCACATAAAATCAACATGGGGTGATCGAACCCCCGCAACGTATCTTTTTGATCTACCCGACCAAGGATCGCTGTTTGTTGCTGGATGAATGTTTGCCGCCCAATATCGTCAGCCATTTTCAGAACGCGATTGGCAATATGCGGATCATTCACCGCATCTGGCGACAGCAATCGCGGCAGAAGATGCCGTGTCACCCCTTTGAAACGGTCACTTTGCGCCAAATTGATAGCTTGTTCACGCTGTTTGCGATGTGCCGCACTATCGATCCGGCAGGTGGTATTCATAAGCGCCATCCCAGCCATACGGTCAGGTGCGCACCGTGCCATTTCCATGGCAACATATCCCCCCATCGACAAACCAACGGGCACAAGCATGCCATCTGTCATGGAAAGTGCCCGCATCGCCATATCGGCAATGCTGTCATCCTGCGTCGTATCAGCCACTTGTAGCGTCTGGTAAACAGGAGAAAAACGGTCAAGCTGCGCAGAAAACAAATCGGCAGTACATAACAAACCAGGAATGAAAACAGGGGTAAATCGCGTCATATAATCTGGCTTGTCTGAATGAAAGATTGACCTTGCGGTGTTTACTCTGTATCACCGCCACAGATAGTTTGGTAGCAGAATTTTAGGTTGCATACCCAACTCGCATTATAAATGTTCAAAGGAAGTTGTCCTTGAAATTTTCTGACCTCGGTCTCAGTGATGAGCTTAGTCAGGCTGTAGCCGAATTAGGTTATGAAAGCCCCACACCTATACAGGAAAAATCAATACCGGTTGTATTGATGGGACGTGATATTTTGGGCTCTGCTCAGACTGGCACGGGTAAAACCGCTTCCTTTACATTACCAATGATCGACATACTGGCATCTGGTCGTGCCAAAGCGCGCTTGCCTCGCTCTCTTATTTTGGCACCAACTCGCGAACTTGCTGCCCAGGTTGCCGAATCTTTTGAAAAATTCAGCACGCATCATAAACTCAGCATGGCGCTTTTAATTGGTGGCGTCAGTTTTGCCGATCAGAATGCCGCGCTTGTTAAAGGTGTTGATGTGCTGATCGCCACGCCGGGGCGCCTGATTGACCATTTTGAACGTGGCAAGGTTATGCTGAATGATGTCAAGGTTCTGGTGATCGATGAAGCGGATCGTATGCTTGATATGGGTTTCATTCCCGATGTTGAGCGCATTGTCGGCTTGCTTCCCCCTTTGCGTCAAACGCTGTTCTTTTCGGCAACTTTGTCTGATGACATCCATAAAATCAGCAATAAATTTGTCAGCAACCCGAAAATCATAGAAGTTGCACCGCCTGCATCAACAGCGGAAACCGTCGCTCAGCATATACAATGGACTGACGTCAAGAATAAGCGTGTTGTTTTGCGCGATTTATTGCGTAGCGAAACCGTTAAAAATGCGGTGATTTTCTGTAACCGGAAACGCGATATATCAACCTTGATAAAATCACTGACAAATCATGGGTTTTCGGCAGTTGCAATGCATGGCGACATGACCCAATCAGCCCGGCTTGAGGCGTTGGACAAATTCAAAAAGGGCGAAGTGCCCCTGCTGATCGCATCCGATGTTGCCGCGCGCGGCCTTGACATAGCTGGCCTTAGTCATGTGTTCAATTTTGATGTGCCAACCAGCGCCGAAGATTATGTCCACCGGATTGGTCGAACAGGTCGTGCGGGAAAATCTGGCCGCGCTTTCACCATTGCCGCTGGCAAAGATGACAAACGCTATGTTGGTGCTATCGAAAGCCTGATTGGTAAAACTATCCCGCTTATTGGTGATGCTGGCGGCGTCCAATCAGACACCAAAACGCCTGACACCAAAACATCTGCCGCCAAAGACGCTGATAAAAAGCCTGCAACCCGTGGCAAGAAACCTGCTGCTAAAGATGCAAAACCAGACGCGGCACAGGCCGACAAAAAACCAGCTTCTTCAGCCAAGCCAAAAAGTCAGAACACCAAAGAGCCACGTCAGAAACCACGTAACGGCAATACCAAAGACGAATTACCATCACCACCGGATTGCCAAGGTGATACGCTTGAGGCCACAGGCCACGTACCTGCGTTTCTGCAACGCTAAATCAGGCTTTAACTATTGGCGGCCAGCGCCTTTTCAACAATCTCAGCAAGATCGTTTGATGGTTTTGCTCTATTTACACGCTGCAAAGCTGCAATCATTTGTGCTTTACGGCGATCATCATAGGCAGACATGCGGGTCAGCGGTAACACCATCCGCGCTGAAATTTGTGGATTGCGACCATCAATATCAATCAGGCAATCTGCAATAAAATCAAAGCCTGAACCATCTTCAGCATAAAAATGCACAGGGTTACCAGACATAAACGCCCCCAGCACCGCACGTAATTTATTCGGATTATTAGGATCAAAAGACGGATGCTGCATCAATGCTTTGAGCCGATCCACCGTGCCACCAACAACCGACATCGATTCCATTTGGAACCATTTTTCCATGACCAGGGCATTATCCTGCCAACGATCATGAAAGACAGAAAGCCCGACATCGCGCGCTGAAGATAGGCTGTTATTCAATGCCATAACAGCACCTTGCGATAATGTCATATTTTTGTCATGCACCTGTGCGGCCGCAACATCTTCAGCCTGTGTGCTTGACGCCGCAACGCCCAGCATAAGCAAGGCATTCAACAAAGCCCGCCCACCACTACTAGCCTGAAGCTCTTGGCGTGAGCTGTCTTCGAGGCATGCGGCAATATTATCTGCCAGCCCATGTCCAAGTGCCGCCTGCAAGCGTCTTCGTGCATGATACAAAGCCACCGGATCAGCGGGCTTAAGCCAGCTTTCCAGCACCGATATGCCCGGCAAGGCGAACATGCTGGCCTTAAACGCATCAAGCAGACCATCTTCATTCAGAATTTTACCATAGGCACCCGACAAAGCCGCCGCATCGGCATCCAGCCTATCGCCGCCTGTCGCCGCGGCAATGATTGCATCTGCCGCCAGTGTTTGTGCTGCATCCCAGCGATTAAAACGGTCTGTATCCTGCGCCATGATATGCAGGCGTTCGGTCGTGCTCAGATCGTCCTCCAACACCACTGGTGCCGAAAAATTACGAAGCAGACTTGGTGTTAATACGGCGTTACTGTCCATCACCGAACTGTTATAAAATGCCTGACGATGCTGTGCACCATCCATCAGAATGACATGCTCGTCAGCAAGCACCCCACCCGAAGTCAGGCTGGTTGCAACAGGCTGTCCTGTCGCATCAAGAAAGCCAAGCCTAACCGGAATTGGCACTGGGTCACATGGTGTCTTGGCCGCGGTTTCGGGGATGTGCTGAGCAAAATCGAGCGTTATGGCTGCCGCATCGTCTGCCACCCGCGTAACCGATAATTGCGGTGTTCCAGCTTGGGCATACCAGCGGGCAAATCCTGATAGGTCAATATCGTTGCTATCGGCCAGGGCAGCAACAAAATCATCACAGGTAACCGCCGTGCCATCATGTCGCTTGAAATACAGATCCATGCCTTTACGGAACCCGTCACGCCCCAGATACGCTGCCATCATGCGAATGACTTCGGCACCTTTTTCATAGACTGTGGCAGTATAGAAATTATTGATCTCTCGATAGCTTTCAGGTCGGATTGGATGCGCCGTTGGGCTACGGTCTTCAGGGAATTGCGCTGCCCGTAACAGGCTGACATCATCAGCACGCTGAACACCTTCGTCATGCATATCTGCCGAAAAGCACTGATCTCGAAATACCGTCAAACCCTCTTTCAAAGTCAGCTGGAACCAGTCGCGACAAGTCACACGGTTGCCTGTCCAGTTGTGAAAATATTCATGCGCCACAATCGACTCAACGCGATGCAGATCAGTATCAGTTGCCGTATTGGTGTCGGCCAGCACAAATTTGCTGTTAAAGATATTCAGACCCTTATTTTCCATAGCCCCCATATTGAAATGGCTAACCGCAACGATCTGGAACAGATCAAGGTCATATTCAA
>NZ_CAXBVX010000119.1:0-5453 GCF_963979125.1 uncultured Candidatus Puniceispirillum sp. | reverse complement strand
CCATTCAATCCAGCGCGCCCTTATCAAATCACATGCCCGTCTAACCTATGACACGGTGCAGGCCATCTATGATGGCGCACTTGATGAAGCTGATGCCGATGTGCCACATGGCACCTTGCATGCGTTATTCGGAGCGTGGCATGCATTGAACATTGACCGAACAGCGCGCGAACCTCTTGCTCTTGATCTGCAAGAACGCCGCGTCGAATTTGACGATCAAAATGTTGCTGTTGGTATTGCGCTTCGCAAACAAAGCGCGTCGCAACGTCTAATTGAAGATTTTATGATCGCCGCCAATGTTGCCGCGGCTGACACGCTTATCGCGGCCAGACGCCCTTGTGTATTTCGCGTGCATGATGCTCCCGATCCCAAAAAGGCTGATAGTCTGCATAAATTGGCAGATGCCATTGGTGGCAAATTCGCCCGTGGGCAAGTTCTACAACCACATCATTTCAATAAATTGCTGGCACATGTCAAAGACTCAGCTGATGAATTGATGGTCAACGAAGCGGTGCTGCGAAGCCAGTCCAAAGCTGTCTATGATATTAATAATATTGGACATTTTGGCTTGTCTCTCCAGAATTATGCGCATTTTACATCACCCATTCGCCGCTATGCTGATCTGTTGGTGCATCGTGCCCTTGTCGATCACGGCGCAAAAGGCAAGAAAGCCCCCATTGACGGGCTTTTAGATATGCCGCTTGAAATAATGAGTGAAATCTGCACGCATATTTCTGAAACTGAAGCCAATGCTGCAAATGCCGAACGCCGCAGTATTGATCGGTTTGCGGCGGCTTTTTTTGAGAAACGCATCAGTGAAACGCTAGAAGCTGTTATTGTTGCTATCACCGGATTTGGAGCTTTTTTACGCCTTGATGATGGCAAGGCAGACGGGTTTCTGCCGCTAAAAAATCTGCCTGACGATTATTATGATCTGGACGCATCAGGGCAATTTCTGGAAGGCCGACATACAGGCTGGACATTTGGCATAGGCACTGAACTGAATGTTCAAATTGCCGAGGTCAATGCGGTTTCTGGTGGTATCCTTCTGCGTTGGATCAGTGGTGGATTAACTGACAAGCGCCCGAAACGGGGTAACCATTCGGCACATAAACAAGGCGACAAACGTTCATCACCCAAAGCAGGTAAACGTTCAGGTCAGAGGAAAAACAAATCCTCCCACCGAAAAAGCCGATGATCTGACTTGACATTGGCAGCATAATCACGCATTTTCCGGCAAGTTTTACGGCGTTAGGCGCCCCTATCCGGAGTTAGTGACATGGCAAAGCCAGCTACCCTTCAAATTAAGCTCGTTAGTACAGCCGATACAGGCTATTTTTACGTGACCAAAAAGAACCCACGTACAAAGCCAGAAAAGCTGGAGCTGAAAAAATTTGATCCACGTGCTCGCAAGCATGTTCTGTTTCGTGAAGCAAAAATCAAGTAACTGTCAATTGCTGGATTCAGCATGCGTCTTGGTTTAGACATTGGATCGCGTATCATAAGCGCCGCCATTTTATCAGATGGCGGTGAATTTTTATGCCTAAAACAAGCCAGTACGCCTGCCGATAGCTATCTGAATACCCTCAGCACCATCAGCAAACTGATTGCCGATATAACAGCAGAAATACCATATGATGATGTAATCGGCGTGGCTGTGCCCGGCTTTGTGCACGAGGGCGTGGCACAAAACAGTTTTCTGGACTCGTTAAACGATAAACATCTGCAAGCAGACCTTCAGGCGTCTTTAGGACGGCATGTGGTGCTGGCCAACAGCGGTGCGTGTTTTACCTTATGGGAAGCCCGTCATGGCCGTGCCAAAGACGTTGATTGCGTTTTTGGCATGCTTATTGATGATAGCAGCTGGGGTGGGTTGGTAATCGATAATAAATTGATACGCGGACGTCATGACATTGCCGCGAACTGGAGCCATATCCCGCTGCCATGGCCAGTACCTCATGAATTAGACGGACATGAATGCTGGTGTGGGCGCGCTGCTTGTCTTGACAGCTTTGTTTCGGCGCGCGGCATGGAAGACGATTATTTCCAGATTACCAATACCCAGCTATCAGCGACAGCTATCGCAACGGCTGCTGATGCCATAGACATAGTCGCCGAAAGCGCATTGCAGGTTTTAGAGGATCGTATTGGCCGAGCAACCGCTTTGATTATCAATATGGTTGATCCGGATGTGATTGTGCTTGGCGGCGCTGTAGGGCGCTTTGAACGCCTATTAACAACGGTTCCACGTAAATGGCCCGGTTATATTCATGGTGCCAAGTTCAAAACGCAGCTTGTACAGTCAGCAACAGGGGATAATGCAGTCGTCGCAGGGGCAGCGCTTCTAAATAGCTAGCTGTCAGCAGTCAGGCTTAATTACAAACTGGCAAGCCAACTTTTTCGACATTCAATAAATTTGCCTTGATGCTGAATTCGCCATAATCAATCTCATAATCTCGAACGACACCATTTGGTTGCAGAGAAAAATTGATTTCATAGGATGGTTCAGATTCTGTCGCCAATGGTTTGAAATAGGCGACATGAACAGGCCAGAAACCTTCCTTGGCAAAATCACCAAAGGCCTTTGGCGCTTCGCTTATGCGCCACCCTCCAATAACTGTATTTGTTGTCATCAAAGCATCTTCAGGTTCAGCACCCGTAAACAGGCTGGCCGCTATCATACGCGTGCCTGAATGGGCTGACTCGATAATTTCTTCAACATGCTGCATCGGAAAATAGGTATCGTCTGGCAAATTTACAGTTTCATCTAATTCAGTATTAAAAAAGGCGTTTCCACCATTTGCTGTCATTTGCGCAAAACCGCTATATTGCTTACTGCCATCAAAAGTGCTTTTTTCGTCAATATCAAAGCTGTATTTGTCACCACTATCAGCTTCCCATGACTCGAAATGCGACAGAATACGTTGAACGTTACCCCCAGCACTGCCAAACTCGATGACATAATCTTCAACCGAGCGCCAACCATCACAATCGCGTTCAAGCGAATAGGCTGATCGACCTGACACACTAAGAACTGACGAGTTTTTATCCATCTCGCCAATCGTCATTTCATAAAATGCGCGATGCGCAACGACTGCGCCAGCCATAACAGGCTGGGCACTGGTGAAAAACATCACCCCAGATACGCATGCGACGTATCCGATACTGATATATTGCGATTTCATAATACAGATTTATGAACACTGACTGATGTTTTCAATAGGTTTGGCTTTGCCATGCTGATTTTTTCCCTTATACAAACGATTGAGGATCGAGGTAAAATGAACAAACAAGACAAAAAACATCCACACTCAACCCGAAATGAGCCGGATAATTCAGCCCCACCCGAGCAACTGCCAGCCGACGCTCTGATCTCTACAAATGACGACTTGATTCGCGTGATGGACGGGTTTCGTGGCAAACCTTTTCTGGCCATTGATACCGAGTTCATGCGCGAACGCACCTATTACCCCCAGCTTTGCCTGATACAAGTTGGCGATGGTGAAAAGGCAGTGGCTATTGACCCTCTGGCAAAAAACATTGATCTGGAACCTTTATGGAACCTTATGCGCGATGAAAGCATCATCAAGGTGTTCCATGCTGGTAATCAGGATATGGAGATTTTTTTACATGAGATGGGATCCTTGCCAAGTCCTGTTTACGACACTCAGATAGCAGGTCTTGTATGCGGGCATGGTGATCAGATTGGCTATGACAGTCTGGTAAAATCGATTCTGGGAAAGGATGTTGATAAAACATCACGCTTTACAGACTGGTCAAAACGCCCACTTACCGATAGGCAAATTTCCTATGCGCTTGATGATGTGATTTTTCTAGCGCAGATATATCCGATCATGCTGGAAAAAATTGCTGCCGAAAACCGGACGAGCTGGCTTGATGAAGAATTCGCAAAATTCTGCGATCCTGCCACTTATATCACCAAGCCTGAAGACGCTTGGAAACGCATTAAAATACGTCATTTAAAACCACGTGCATTATTGCGGTTGATGCGGCTGGCTGCATGGCGTGAAACTGAGTCCCAGAACCGTAACGTGCCGCGTAATCGTGTGGTGCGCGACGAAACCCTTATTGATCTTGCAGGAACAGCGCCCAAGACAACTGCTGAATTCAGCAAAATAAGAAACTTTCCTGGTGGCACCGATGGCAAATTTACAAAGCCAGTACTCAAAATTTTGCAAGATGTTGAAGCCGTTTCGGATAGTGCGTTACCCTCCACCCCTTCGCGGGGCAAACCTGTTAAAGCACCCCAAGCTGTTATGGAGCTGCTTCGTGTGTTACTGAAATATTCAACCGATCACTTTAACATCGCGCCGCGACTTATTGCGTCGGGTGACGATCTGGAATTGCTTGCCATCGATGACAATGCGCCCATAAGAGCACTGCAAGGCTGGCGCCGCGAGGTGTTTGGCGACACCGCCTTGAAACTGAAATCTGGCAAAATCGGTTTGGCCGTTAAAAACGGCAAAATCAAAGTGATTGATCTTAGCTAACTTTAGAGCGTGCTATTAAATTTACCACCATCGATCAGAATATTTTGGCCTGTTAGAAAACCTGAATGCGCGCTACACATCCATGCACAAGCAAAACCAAATTCCTCTACCTCACCAAGCCTTTTGGCAGGTGTAGCCTGTTCAAGGATATGGCGCATATCATCCGTTGAACGACCTTCATTTTTGGCTGAATTAGCGATCAATGACTCTATTCGGTCTGTATTGAACTGACCGGGCAACAAGCCGTTGATGGTAACATTATGTTCAGCAACCTGACGGGACAGGCCAGCACAGAACCCGGTCAAGGCAGCCCGCGCACCATTTGATAGACCCAGCGCCGGAATTGGTGACTTAACTGAACCTGACGTGATATTCACAATGCGGCCAAATTTACGTTCGATCATCGGATCAATCACAGCCTGAATAAGCGAAAACGCCGCCAGCATGTTGGCATCAAGCGCTGTGATCCATGTCTCACGCGTCCAATCGCGAAAATCGCCCGGAGGTGGGCCACCTGCGTTATTGATCAGAATATCGACATCACCAGTTGCATCAAGTAATGCGGCGCGGCCTTCGTCTGTGGTCACATCGCAAACCACTTCCGTTACCTTTACATTATGCTTGTCACGTATAACTTTAGCCGCATCACGAAGCACATCACCACCTCGAGCACACATAGTCACATTGACGCCCGCACCCGCCAACGCGTCAGCACAACCAAAGCCAAGCCCCTTACTTGACGCACAAACAATGGCGTTTCTATTCGCAATTCCAAAATCAAGCATACTGTCCACCTTGTTAAATGTTTTTGTAATCTACGTCGAAAGCAATATTTAAAACCCTATTTCCAATTGTTTATGCAAAACGTCTCGCGCCAAATTAACTGACAAGCCCTTTTTGCTGGCGAGTACCCGAAGATAACGCCTATAGATGCAGAAACTG
>NZ_CAXBVX010000118.1:0-5596 GCF_963979125.1 uncultured Candidatus Puniceispirillum sp. | reverse complement strand
GCCGTCAGCCGGACAAATAACCGGCTCGCTTTTGCCCGTACTGCCAAAAACCCAGTCACCAGCAATGAGCATTTTCAATTCTGGGTATGACATCGGTTTGTCTCCATTTCGCCCATAGTTATAAATAGTAACGTTAATTTGAGATTTTTTTCACGATCCTTGCAGAATCATATCAGCAGCCTTTTCGGCAATCATGTAAGTGGGCGCATTGGTATTTGCTGAGGTAATTAATGGCATTATTGACGCATCGACTACGCGCAATCTTTCAACACCACGAACTTTTAACTGTGGTGTTACCACCGCATCCTTATCGACGCCCATGCGGCAAGTGCCAACACAATGATAGACTGTGCCACCACCAGCTCTGATCGCAGCAAGTATTTCATCATCTGTCTGAACATGGCTCCCTGGCACCATTTCCTGATGCCACAAGGATCGAAACTGGGGTTGTTTGTATATCTTACGCAGCATTTTAATACCGGCAACCATTGTTTTTTGATCAAGCTCTGCAGATAGGTAATTTGGCTGTATTATTGGGTCTGCCGCCGGATTTGGCGAGGCAATATCAATGCGCCCCCGCGATGCTGGATGGCATTGCCACACCGCCGCGGTAAAGCCAGAATAGCGATGCAAAGGCTCGCCAGGCTTATCGACCGACAGGGGCATCACATTGAACTGAATATCAGGGGCGGCATTTGGCGCATGTTCGGTTCGCGCTGCACCGCCAACCTGACCGGCACCAACCGTTAATGGCCCGCTGCCTTTGAACAGCCAATCAAATCCCATTTTCAACAGTGACAAAGGATTACGCACCTGATTATTCAGCGAGACCGGATCGTTCATCTGCACAATTGTCCGCATCTGATAATGATCCTGCAAATTTCCACCAACTTCTGCGCGATCGACCAGAACTGGTATATCTAATTTTGATAACAGCTTGGCCGGGCCAATGCCGGATAATTGCAAAATCTGCGGCGATTGAATGGCACCAGCACAAAGAATAACCTCGGCAGCGGCATTTATATCGGCGCTTCCCAGAGCATTTTTTACCCGCACCGCCGTTGCCACGCCATCGGTGATGATAATCTTTTCAACCATCGTTTCGGTTAGCACCGTTAGATTTGGCCGTGATAAAGCTGGTTTGAGAAACGCCGTCGCCGCGCTGGAACGCCAGCGCTTGCCAATCGAAAGATGATATGCGCCAACACCATAGGTCGACGCCCCGTTGAAATCGTCATTTTCAGGCAGACCAAGATGCCGAGCCGAGGCGATCCACGCGGCACAATGAGGATGATAGTTGCGTAATTGTGAGACCTGCACATCACCGTGATGGCCATGATATTGTGACGGCGCTCCGGAAAATGTTTCTAACTTGCGAAAATAAGGAAGCACATCATCATAAGACCAACCTTGATTACCCAAAGCGCGCCAGCTATCGAAATTTTCTTTTTGCCCGCGAATGAAAATCAATCCGTTGATACTGCTCGAACCACCGATCACCCGACCCCGCGGCCAGATAATCGACCGTCCCGCCGTACCGCCGCTGGGGTCGGTCGCAAAATGTCGGGCAACCGATGGGTTATTGATTGACCTAAAATAGCCGACGGGCAGTTTAATCCAAAAATCCCGATCCCAGCTACCCGCCTCGATGAGCAAAACCTGATGGTCAGGCCTGGATGATAACCGGTTCGCCAAAAGACACCCCGCAGACCCTGCGCCAATAATGACATGGGTAAATGTGTGACCAGCAAGATTTATCATAATTGTCTAAACATTCTATTTTTAGTATGTTAGTATGTTTAACAAAGCCACTTTGATTTAGCAAGCGCTTTAACCAATGGACAAATGGCATGACAAAACTGCACAAACAGATAGCGGGTCAGTCAGCAACACGGATCAGCCCGGCCCGACCACTGCCACTATATTATCAGCTCTATGAAACCTTGCGTTCGCAAATTCAGGACGGCGTTTGGAACAATGGAGATTTCTTTCCGCCGATTCCCGTTTTAGCAGATCAATTCGATGTGGCTACTGTGACCGTTCGTCAAGCTCTTGGTTTGTTGCAAAAAGATGGGCTAGTGCAGTCCCGACAGGGACGCGGCACCGTTATCACATCATCGGCATTGCGGTTACAACCATTGCAGCTTGAATCAACCGTTACGGAAATTCTTGATCTTTATGCCGAAGATAGTCCAGACGTTGAATCGATTGATGAGGGGCTGGCCATGCCCCCGTTAAAGGCCAGTGATTTTCACCTCCTGCCGTCTTATTTCTTTATCAAGCGGGTACATATTCGTCATGGTGGGCGTTATTGCCTGATCACTTTTTTTCTGGCCGAACCGCTATTTCACGATCATGAAGACCGGTTTCGCAATCATCTGGTTCTACCGGTTCTGTTCTCGCTTGATGATCTTAGCATTGCCCGCACTTGGCAGTCATTGCGTCTCGAAAAGGCGGATCACTCAACCGCAACAATTCTCAAAGTGTCCGCCGGTGATCCGATTGCGCGGGTCAAAAGATATATCACCAACCAGCAGGATGAATTGATCTATTTCGCCGATGTCCGGTATCGGGGAGATGCCATTCAATATAATATTGAGCTTAAGATATGATTAAAATTACCAAGCTAGATGTGATGGTCTATCGCTTTCCGCTGGCCACACCGGTACAAACCTCCTTTGGCCTGATGCAGGATCGGCCGATGGTTTTGGTGAAATTGACCAGTGATGAAGGCATCACAGGTTGGGGCGAAATCTGGTGTAATTTTCCGAATGTCGGGGCCGAGCACCGTGCCCACTTAGTCACAAGTGTCTTTGCCCCGCTTGTTCTATCAAAAGACCATGCGACAGCCGAAGCCGCCTTTGACTTTCTAACCGAATCCACCTGGGTTCTTGGCCTGCAAACCGGCGAATTTGGCCCTCTGGCGCAATGTATTGCTGGCATCGAAATTGCCCTATCCGATATTTACGCCAAGCAAAAAGATATGCCCTTATGGAAATTATATGGCGGTCAGACCAGCGAAGTTCCGGTTTATGCCAGCGGCATTAACCCAACAAACCCAGCCGATATCGCCAGCAAAGCGATTGATCTTGGCTATCGTGGGCTGAAGCTCAAGATCGGTTTTGGCGAACGCACGGATTGCGAAAACCTTGCAACGCTTAGCCATCTCGCTGGTGACAAAGTCGATCTGATGGTCGATGCCAATCAGGCATGGAACCTGAACCAAGCCCTTACCATGCTGGACGCCTTAGCCAAATTTGACCTGAAATGGCTGGAAGAACCAATTGCCGCCGATCGCCCGCAAGATGAGTGGCGCCATTTACAGAAGGCCGCGTCAATGCCATTGGCCGCTGGTGAAAATATTCAAGGTGATAAAGAATTCAACATCGTCATTAACCAAGACGTTTTGGCGGTGATCCAGCCAGACCTTGCAAAATGGGGCGGCCTTAGCAAAACCGTTCCGATTGCTCGAAACATCATCAGCGCTGGCAAACGTTACTGCCCGCATTATCTGGGCGGCGGCATCGGACTTGTTGCCTCAGCCCATGCGCTGGCCGCGGTTGGCGGGGACGGCATATTGGAAGTCGACATCAATCCAAATCCATTACGCACTGAGTTGGTTGGCGACATGCTGAGCATAACGCCGGGTATGGCAAGCCTTGGCTCTTTGCCAGGTCTGGGCTTTGAACCAGATCTTGCGCCGTTGAAAAAATATCAGGTGTGATAAAAAGGCTTCATCGATAGAAAATTCAAAGCGCAATAGTTAATCTACCCAACGGGACTGGCACACGATCCAAGCCAGATAATAGACATGACGAAGTATTACTTCTGAAAGTCAATTTCGCCACGCATCATGCGGTCGATCATTGTCGATGAAACTTCAGGCAAGTCTGGTGGTATCGTCACGGCGCGCGGCAACCTAAGCCGCGACTTTGTCGTATCGACGCCATCACGGCGAACATAGCGCTCGGCATCCCCTTGAAAGGCCACATAATCCCAATCCGGCTTCTTGCCCGGCACCTTGGCGATAAAGCTCCGGCGACGCTGGCTTGCGACAATTTCGTTTATCAGCATGTCCGGGTCATAGCCGTCCATGCCAATCTTTTTAAGCGCGGCAACTATTGGCGCATTGGACGCATCTTCGGCAAGATTAACGCGCTCATGGGGGTCGGCCTCCAGATCAAACAAAAGATCAGGCTGCCCATGGGTAAAAATATATTTATACGCGCCTTTTTTGACCATACGGCACGGCACGCACGGCCCAATCGCAAGATAATCAGCGATCACGCAATCTGCCGCTGCGCTGGCATCACCTGACAGAAGCGGCATAAGACTATGCCCAGCCAGATCGGCTATAGCCGGGCGAAGCGACGCCGTATCCTGTCCGCCAAAATCGATAAATGTCGGCAGCAAATCAATAAGCGAGCTGTTCGCATCAATTCGGATATTCTTTGCGGCGCGCCGATCCGATATGACTAGCGGTACACGCGCTGACCATTCCCAGAAACATTGCTTGAACCACATTCCGCGCTCGCCCATCATCTCGCCGTGATCCGATGTGAAAATGACAATTGTGTTGTCACCCAAGCCGGTTTCGTCCAATTGATCCAAAATCTGCCCAAGCTTTTCATCAAGGTAGGAAATCATCGCATAATATGCATGGCGTGCATTCAGCAGATGATCCTCGGTTATGCTATGGCGGTGCCGACCATGTGCGAAGAACAAAGCCTTGGAAAAATAATCAAGCGCGGCAAAAGGAATTTCGGGCACGGCTGGCAAATCAATATCCTTGTGATCATAGAGATCCCAGTAACGCTGCGCCACGTTAAAAGGCGTATGCGGGCTGGTGAACGAAACCACCCCAAAAAAAGGCTTCTTTTCTTCTGACCTGGCAAGGTCATAGATTTTGCGAGACGCCTGAAACGCCACATCATCATCATAATCTTCCTGCATGGTTCGGATACAGGGGCCAGCCTCAACAACCCCATTAAGAGCCGTACCTGATGGCACAAAGGCCGGGCCAGCTGACCAATCGGCGATCCATTGAAAGTCGGCCGGATAAACATCAGTCGTCAAGCGTTCTTCAAACCCATGAAGCTGATCCGGCCCGATAAAATGCATCTTCCCGCACAAAAACGTCTGATAGCCTTGCGCACGCATGAAATGCGCCATTGTTGGCAATGATGATGCGATTTCATTGGCATTATCATAAACTCGGATATCCGGGCTCAATCGTCCAGTCAGCATTGATGCGCGGCTGGGAACACATAAGGGATTGTTCGAATAATTATTGGTAAACACGGCGCCTTGCGCGGCAAGCCGTTCAAGATTAGGTGTCTTGCAGACCTTATTGCCATAGATTGACAGGGCTTGCGCTGCCAGTTGATCGGCCATCACTAGCAGGATATTTGGCTGGTGACTCATTTGACCCCCTCGTCTGGACGCGCAAAACCAAAGCGGCTATAGGCTTCGGCAGGCGCGTCAAGTTTCACCATATTATCGATAATTAGCTGGCACATTTGCACCACCCTTTCTGGATCATCAAGCGGCGTTGTTTGTCCAGGATCGGTTTGTAAATCAAAGAGCTGCGACTGCT
>NZ_CAXBVX010000117.1:0-5674 GCF_963979125.1 uncultured Candidatus Puniceispirillum sp. | reverse complement strand
TTTAGTTTTCAATTTCTTTCTCTCAACCGCGGGTTTAACGCATCGTTCAGGCCCTCACCAACGAGATTAATCGCCAGAACTGTTATAAGAATAGCAATACCTGGGAATGTGCAGACCCACCATGCCGATCTCAGCATTGTGCGCCCAGCTCCAATCTGGAACCCCCAACTCATGATGTTTGGATCACCAAGTCCCAGAAAGGCAAGACCACTTTCAATCAGAATGGCTGTTGCCACCATCAATGAACCCACCACAATAATAGGACTTAGACAATTTGGCAGAATTTCGCGCATCATGATCCTTAGATCATTCATACCTAGCGTATGGCACGCTTGCACAAATTCTCGATTTTTCAACGCCAGAAATTCGCCCCTGACAAGTCTTGCAACACTTGGCCAAGACACCACGGCAATTGCAATCACAATACTGGCAATCGACGGTTTCATGATTGCGACAAGAAGAATGGCAAAGATAAATGATGGAATGGTCTGGAAAATCTCTGTGACACGCATCAGCAAGTCATCAAGACGACCACCATAATATCCAGAAAATGCACCAAATAGCACACCGATAAACACCGCCACCATCGTAGCTACCAAACCAATCAGCAAAGATGTTTTGGCACCATGCACAATACCTGCCGCCACATCGCGACCTAGCGAGTCACTGCCTAAAAGAAACCCGTTTGTGCCCGGGCTGGACAATGGTTTGCCCGCTAGACGGAACGGATCAAACGCATAGAGCAAGTCGGCAAAACCCGCCATCAAAACGACCAAGATGATTACAACCAATCCGAAAACAGCAGATCTGTTGCGCTTATATCTACCCCAGAATTCCTGCATATTAAGAAACCTCAATTCTAGGATCTAAGAAACAATAAATGATATCGACGACCAAATTGACAGCAATCACCAAAATTGATGACAGCATAAAGATGCCAAGCAACAAGTTAAGGTCACGTGCAAATAGTGACTCAAAAGCCAACATACCAAGACCTGGCCAAGCGAAAACCGATTCAACAATTACCGATCCACCGATAAGCGCGCCAACTTGCACCCCCGCCATCGTCACAACAGGAAGCAAAGCATTCCGCAGAACATGAACAAAGGTAATCCGGCGTTCGGTCAGCCCTTTGGCGCGGGCGGTAATAACATAGTCCTGACCATATTGTTCCAGCATCGAAGCGCGCATCATACGTGTATAAAGTGCCAGATAGAAAAGAGATAAGGTGATCGTTGGCAAAACCAAATGCACCGCAATATCTTTCACCCTGTCCCAGCCTTCGTAAAAGGCAGCAACATTTTCCATACCGCTTGTTGGAAACCAGCCCAGTTTCAAGGAAAACACAACAATCATCATCAAACCAACCCAGAACAAAGGTGTGGCATAGGTGATAAGCGCAAAAACGGTGATCACCGTATCTTTCCATGTGTTCAGGCGCATGGCGGCAAGCAAACCAAGCAGGACACCAAAACCAACCGCCAGAATGATTGTACTTGTCATCAGCAAGCCTGTAGCGGCAAACCGATCAAAAATCAGGTCACTGACAGGCATATCATGGCGGAACGAATAGCCTAAATCCAACGTGGCAACATTTTTAAGATAGACCATAAGCTGAACAGGAAGCGGTTGATCAAGACCAAACTTGGCGCGAAGCTGTGCCATATATTCTGGCGTCGCCGAGCCCGCCTCACCTGCCAGCACGTCAACGGCATCGCCTTCGGCAAGATTCAAAAGGAAAAAATTAATTACAACAATGGCAAGGATAATAGGTATGCCTTGAAGCAACCGTTTCCCTACATATTTAAAAATTTTGGATGATCTTGTCATTTCACATAAATACTCAAAAGCGATAAATACATTGAATTATGAATTAAATAAAAATCGGGCCAGAACAATTTCTGGCCCGACTATCAGTCTCTTCTACTCGTCCAAATACGCTTCTCTGAATGAGCCATACGCACCCATTGCCGAGCCGTAAGCACCTTTCAGCTTTGTGTTGTACACAGTAAGGAACTGCAACTCGAATAGGTTTACGACAGGCATGTCGTTAGCCAGAATTGTCTGGATTTCCTTATATGTAGCTGTACGCTTGGCGGCATCTGGCTCTTTTGAACCTGAGTCAAGCAATGCGTCAAGCGTTGGGTTGCTGTAGCGTGAAGAGTTCACAAAATGTGTACCCTTACGGATCTGGTTAGTACCATAGTGACGATGAACACCAAGAACCGGATCAGGCAACTGATAGAAATAGTTGATGTTCATTGCAAAGTCATAACGATGATAAATACGCTTCAACCATGTTGGTACGTCTTCGTAACGAAGTTCCAGCTTGATACCGATGTCACCCATGACTTGCTTCATATATTCACCAGCACGTCTCCAGTCTTCACCATAAGGAATAAGATCAAGAACAGCTGTCATACGCACGCCATCGCCATCTTTCTTGAAACCAGCTTTGTCAAGAATAGCGTTAGCCGCTGCGACATCGCCTCTTTCAGGATAGTTAGGCATTTCGGCATGCAAATTAGTTGCCTTGAAGTTACTGCTCAGCGCACTTGTTGCTGGCTTTCCGTAACCAAAGAAGATTGTATCAATCATGAAACGACGATCAATGGCTGTAGAAATCGCACGGCGAACCGCAGGATCAACAAAAGCACCTTCTTTAGTGTTGAATTCGATCAACGCCATAGGGTTAATCATTGAATAACCGTCTGTTGTAACACCAATATCATCGCGCTCTTTCAGACGAACAGCATCAATGTTAGGGATGGCATTATAAGCCGCATATAAGACTTCGCCATTTTCCATCGCAGCCGTACGTGTTGAAGCATCAGGAATGAAACGGCCAACAATACGATCAAGATGAGGCAAGCCTTCTTGCCAGTAATTTTCGTTTTTATCTAGACGGATATACTGGCCTTTTTTCCACTCAACAAACTTGAAAGGACCTGTACCTACAGGATTGTTAGCCAAAGGTGCAGATTTGACATCTTGGCCTTCGAGCAGATGCTTTGGCACCATTGGTGATTCATAAGCAGAAAATGAACGCATCATATACGGTGCTGGATTATCAAGATTAAAGATCGCTGTATGAGCGTCTGGTGTATCGATACTGCTTACTTCTCTGAAAGAGTTAGGCCCACGGGGGTGAACCTTTTTCAACACTTCCATGATGGTGAATTTGACGTCAGCAGAGGTAAATGGCTTACCATCATGCCACGTAACACCCTTGCGAAGGTTGAACGTTACGGTTTTACCGTCGCCACTCATATCATAGCTTTCGGCAAGGATAGGAATCATCTTTCCATCGTTGTCGTAATCAAACAATCCTTCATACACTTTTGGCATGACAAGTCCGATAGGACCTGATGTTGATACGTAAGACGCCAATGTTGGAGGCTCAGGCTGAACCAAAAACGCCAGCGTCCCTCCATCTTTTGCAGCATAAGCAGACACTGAGCTTAAAAGCAGTGACGCAGCTAAGGCACAACTTTGTAATATTGTTTTCATGAATAGTCTCCCTTGTTTACCAGCTTAAGCATGGTCGTAAGATATTAATAAAGCTGATATTAATATTGTTAACGTAAACAAACCCAACATGCTGTCAAATAATAAATTTTTAAAAAAATTTATACGAAATAATCGCAACCTTAATACCAGTGAAAAAAACTATGTTCTTAAGACTTATTTTAGCTTTGAAGCTAGATGGTGGCTAAGCAAAGTGCTGTTTTTTGCTTATGAATCTTGGTCAACAATAATTTTCGGGCCCAACCCATTGACCGGTTGAATAACGGTCTCCATGCGCCCAGCCGATTGGTAATGTGTCTTCGATAACACGCATATCGGCATCCGTTAAAGATGCTTTTGCACCTTCGCAATGTTCAAGGAAATGAGCCACTGATCTGGTACCGGGTATCGGAATGATATGCTCACCCTTATGGATCAACCAGGCAATAGCCAAACCCGCAGCCGACAGTCCCATATCACTTGCCAAGGCACGGAATTTTTCTCCCGCTTTGATATTTGCTGAATAGTTTGGTTCGATAAAGCGTGGGTTTTGGCTTAACCATTCCATTCCGCTTATAGCGTCTAGCGTTAGGGGATTATTGGTCAGCAAAGATCGGCCAACAGGCGCAAATGCCACCAATGCGGTGTCAAGTTCCCGGGTTGTTTGCACCAGCCCCATTTCAGGACTTCGAACCGATAATGAATATTCTGACTGTACGGCCGCAACATGATGAATCGCATGCGCCCGACGTAAAGACGCTGGCGCTATTTCTGAAAACCCAAACGATTTAATTTTTCCCGTTTTAACAAGCGCTAACAAAGTCTCGGTAACCTCTTCTATAGGCGTTTCAGCATCACGGCGATGGATGTAATACAGATCAATTGCGTCAAGTTGTAGCCGTGCCAATGTCTTGTCTAGCTCGGCAATCAGATATGAACGGCTATTGTCAAAATAACGTTTGCCAGTTTCAGGGTCTCTGGCGATACCTACTTTTGATGCTATTGAAAACATATCATTTCGTAAGGCGCCTTGTTTGGCTAAAAATGTGCCTATGACCGTTTCCGAAACACCACCCCCATAGATATTGGCTGTATCAATATGTGTAACCCCTTGATCAAGGGCTGCTGTCATTAACTGATGCGACGCAGACTCGCTTGTTTCGCCATAAAAATTAGAAAATGACATGGCACCGATGCCAATAGCAGAAATGATCGGCCCATTTTTACCCAGACGACGTTGTCTCATTCGTACCTCACAAAGCTAAATAAATAATACCACACCTATATGGCCACTTATGGAATTCTGCTTGCAACCAAACACACGGATTGTTGCCTCATTTGCATCAAACAACATATCCATAAAAGTAGCCGAATAACACTAAAACAGCGGCCATTATTGTTCAATGACGCTAAATTTGAAAAATCAATATAGATGGAGTACATTAGCAAACGGTTAATAGAGAGTATCAGTTTATGTTGCAGGCCAAAAACATATCGAATGTTATAATTTTCTGTCTTTCATTGTGGGGGATATATATTGCCATCAATGCATTTTGGGGCAATATTTTTTACTTCCCATTTGTGCTGGCTGAAGATGCGCAGATACCATATCACCGTTTGCAGACCATCAGAATTGCGGTTCTATTGACTTTCGCCTATTTCGGCATGGTTCACCTTATCAAAGGAAGTCAGCAATTATATCCGATCCAATTTTTGTCCGTTTTCTTAAACTTTATGGTAATTTCTGGCTTTCCAATTTTATATGTTTCTGACGTCTTAATTACAGAATATTTCATTTTGCTGTTCTTTTGCTTTTGCGCGATTGCTCTTCATTTTGCGTCAAAACAGAAATACAGAAAATATTTCGCCAAAAAATAGACTGTTTTTTTGGTATCTAGACACTGGTAAGATTAGTTCTGGATAAATGGCGGAGGGGAAGGGATTCGAATCTCACACCGTAGTAAATTCAGTTAATTCAATAGTTTCATTAGCTTACATGTTTTATTTGGTACAAATCATGGTACAAAGTTTCTTAAAATAGCAGTGATTTATGACTACTCAACAAAAGCAATGGGACTCCTACCTCAAAATCACACCCCCACCCCCCTTCTCAAATAACCAACTTCAAAAAAGGGGTTTAAGGGTCGATTGTTGTTATTGTTGATGT
>NZ_CAXBVX010000116.1:0-5789 GCF_963979125.1 uncultured Candidatus Puniceispirillum sp. | reverse complement strand
ATGCCACTTCTTGATATGATGGCGCGCATATTCGCGCCGCTTGCCAGTTTGATTGACGATCTGCATACATCGGACGAAGAACGCGATGCCACCCGCATGGCGCTGGTCGCCGCGCAGAATCAGGCGTTGGCACTGACCCTTGATCTGGAACGTGAAAAGCTGGCCGCGCGCGCCAGCCTGATTGCTGCCGAAATTGGTGGACAGTCATGGATGCAACGTAACTGGCGCCCGATCACGATGCTGAGCTTTCTGGTGCTGGTGATCCTTGATTCGTTTGGCCTGCTGGTATTTCGCCTGTCGGATGAGGCATGGTTGCTGTTGCAGATTGGTCTTGGCGGCTATGTGGTGGGGCGAAGTGCCGAAAAAATGCTGCCAGCTATCAGGGTGGGTGGGCATAAAGGTCATGCTGGGCAAGGTGGGCAAGGTGCGCATCATGAATAGGGCTTGGCCCCGACATATACGTACAAATGATCATGATCTGGCCGCCATGCTGGAACGGCATGAAGGGCGGCGCACGCATCCCTATCGCGATATTGTTGGCAAGCTGACTATCGGGGTGGGGCGCAATCTGGATGATCGTGGTTTAAGCGCGGATGAAATCGACATGCTGTTGGCACATGATATTGCCATTGCCCGCGCCGCGTGCCAGGCATTATTTCCGGCCTTTGACGGATTTCATTACAAACGTCAGGCGGGGATGATATCGATGGCGTTTAATCTGGGGCAAACAAGGCTGGCTGGATTCCGGCGTATGCGCGCCGCGATTAATGATGGTAACTGGATAGATGCCAGCAATGAGGCATTGGATAGCTATTGGGCGCGCCAAGTTGGCCATCGTGCTGTTGAGGTTGCCGCACTTTTGCGATCACCTGATAAAGCTGGATGAAGCCAGCCAGCGAAAACAGACTTTACGTACGCCGGAAAGCGGCAAAGGCGGCGGCCTCGCGTAGCGCATGTGCTAGTTCGGCTTGGTTGGGCGCGTCAAAAATGGTCAAAGCGGCCTTGGCCTTATTGGCATATGACGTGGCGGCTTCCAGCGATGCTTCAATCGCCTTGTGATGCGCCATAATAGACTGTGCCTTGGCAAAATCTTCGGCGGCAAAGTTGCCATCACCCATCGTGCGATGCCAGAAACCACGCTCTTCGTCATTGGCTTTCTGATAGGCCAGAATAACCGGCAAGGTGATTTTCTGGTCAAGGAAGTCATCACCAGCGTTTTTGCCCATTTGCGCACTATCAGCTGTATAATCTAGCGCGTCATCCATGATCTGGAATGCCAGTCCCAAATTCAATCCATACATGTGCATCGCTTGCGTTACCTGTTCATTACCACCAGCAATTTTGGCGCCTGACGCGGCGGCGGCGGCAAACAGAATGGCTGTCTTGCCCTCAATGACATCAAGATAATCTTCAAGCCTAGTGTCCGGATTACCCGCAATCGTCATTTGCTTGATTTCGGCCTCGGTGATCCGTGCCGAGGCGGATGACAAGGTGCCAAGCACATCAATATTGCCGCTTTCAACCATCAGTTCGAAAGCCCGCGCAAACAGAAAATCCCCCACCAGAACCGACGCGTCATTACCCCATAGCGCATTAGCTGTATTCTGCCCACGGCGCATATTCGATTCATCAATCACATCATCGTGCAATAAGGTCGCCGAATGAATGAATTCGACCGCGGTTGCCAGTTTGATCGCCTCGACACTGCTGACGGTCGCGTTTGCGCTGACTATGCGGGCACCTGCCAATGTCATTAAGGGACGCATGCGCTTGCCACCTGACGCAATCAGATGTCCAGCTAGTTGGGGAATCAGTGGAACGTCACTGGTCATGCGCGCCATGATCGTTTCATTGACCTGAACCATATCATCTGCAAGCAGACCAACCAAAGCTGTCAAAGAAGGTGGATGTTGCGGGACGGCATTACCTGTGGCAGGCACGCCAGGCGTTATATCTTCAACTGTAACGGATTGTGCAACCATCTTTTCAACCTGACAAATCATATAATTCTGAGTGCTTGATGCCATTTATATGGCATGTTCATTACATATGTACTGTAAAGGCAGGAACAAGCAAAATCTATATATTCATGGCAACATCATAGCAACATTAAACATATCACCGCATATATAAGTCTGCACAATTTTATGATCTGATGTGAGGGTGTACTAACTATCGGCTTGGATATGGCTGAATAATGCGTGATATTAAGCTATGGTTACAATTATCCGCACGACAAATATGGTCAGATTGTCTTTTTTGCGCGCGTTGCTGAATGACGCGGGCATTGAACATGATGTTTTTGACAATCACATTTCGGCTTTGGAGGGCGGTATAGGCGCGTTTCCCTGTCGCCTCGTTGTTGCCAATGCCTATAAGCTAAGTGCCGAGCGCGTGCTGGATGATGCGGGAGAGTTATATGATGACTGATCCCGATATGGATGTGACACATGACCATCTTTTAAACAAAAAGGTTGCCATAACCCAGCCAAAGACAGGCTATCGGGTTGGTACCGATGCCATTTTGCTTGCCGCGTCGGTACCTCAACGAACCAAACGTATTCTTGATATGGGATGCGGTGTAGGCGGTGTCGCACTTTGCATTGCCAAGCGGTTGCCAGAGGTTCATATCACGGCGGTTGAGATTGATGCGGCCATGGGGGCGCTTGCCGAACGCAATATCAAAGATAATGATCTTGCCGCACAAATTCGCTTGCTTCAAGGAGATATAAAGGCGCTCTCACCTGTTCTGGCGAACAGCTTCGATCATGTGGTCAGTAATCCGCCCTATCATGATACCCGCGGGACGCGTCCCCAAAATCGTAGCCGTGCAATGGCACATATGGGTGAAGATACCAAGCTTGCAGACTGGGTCAAAGCGGCCATTTGGGCGGCAAAACCACGTGGCAGAATCAGCTTTATATGTCGGGCAGATCGGGCATCGGAATTAATCACTGCATTTGAGTCGAATGGTGCAGGCGAAACATTGCTATGCCCGCTTTGGCCACGCCACGACACGCCAGCAAGCCGAGTCATTATTCAGGTGCGCAAAAACATAACGGGCCCCGGTGCCATTTTACCTGGTCTTGTTCTGCATAATGATCAGGGTGGCTATACGCAAAGTGCCAGCCATATCATGCAAGGCGGTGCGCTATATCTAACGCATCCGGCACGATCATGACATTTACGCTGTCTGGTCTGAATCATGGATTTAAAACGATCCTTAGCGTCAAAAATAATAGCATGTGAAACGAATATGTTGCATTCTCGGTTTCGTTATCTAACAACTGATGAGACATCTGCATTATGGGCGTACTGAACCGGATTTTGTTTTGGCGTAAAAAAAAGCCGGTTGTGCCAGTTGTCCGGCTTAGTGGTGTTATTGCCGCGTCGGGCAGTGGTATGCGGCGCGGCATTTCGCTGGAGACTGTCGAACCGCAATTGAAAAAAGCCTTTTCAATGCGGCGTGCCAAGGCTGTGGCGCTGATTATTAATTCGCCTGGCGGATCACCTGTACAATCATCGCTGATTGGCCGCCGCATCCGCGATCTGGCCAAACGTGCCGATGTGCCAGTTCTGGCCTTTTGTGAAGATGTTGCGGCCAGTGGCGGTTATTGGCTGGCGGCAAGTGCTGATGAAATTTTTGCTGACCCATCCTCAATCATCGGGTCGATCGGTGTTGTATCCGCCGGTTTCGGGTTTGATAAAGCGATCAAGAAAATCGGTGTTGACCGACGCGTTCATACAGCAGGCGAATCAAAAATGATCCTTGATCCGTTTCAACCTGAACAGGCTGAAGAAGTCGAACGGCTTAAAGCATTGCAGGCCGAAATTCACGCCCAGTTTATTGCCCATATCGAAAGTCGGCGCGGTGTCAAGCTGAATGGTGATCGCGCGGAACTGTTTAGCGGTGCGTTCTGGACGGGTGAAACCGCGGTCAAGCTGGGACTGGTCGATGCGGTTGGTGAAATCAGGCAGACGATCAACAGCCGATTTGGGGATGATACCGAATTGATGATGATTGAGCCAAAGCGGAAATTACTGCCTTTCGGTCTGACGAACCTGTCGGGACAGATGGCAAGTGGCATTGTAAATGAAGCATCCGATATCGCGATTGAGCGCGCCTATCTCTCGCGTTTTGGCTTGTAGGATGCGCATTATGTCAAAATTGAATGTGATGAAAGGCTGAATATGATCTTGTCTTTACCCAAACTTATTGGCCTATGCTTTATCTTATGGGTTGTGTGGCGGGTGTTTCGGGCGATTGACGCGCGCAAATCCAATATTGCCAAGACAAAAGACCGGACAGATAGCAATAAAAGTAAACAGCATAAGGCAAATCGTGACTCGATTGATCTTGAAGAATGTACGATTTGCAAAGCTTGGGTAGCGCGTGAGAATTGTGGTCGTAATGATTGCCCTTATTAGCCCTAGCTAGGGTTGCATTTAACAGGTGTTTGCGAGTAGTTTGCGGGCAACCGATCCAGTTCAAGACATCATAGACGGTCTTAGATTATGACAAAGACGCACATTTCAGAAGCAGGCACCGATTTTCAGTCAATCATTCTAAATTTGCAACTTTACTGGGCTAAGCAAGGTGCAGTGATTTTGCAGCCTTATGATATGGAAGTTGGCGCAGGTACATTTCACCCAGCGACAACGTTGCGGGCATTGGGACCTGACAAGATATGGCGTGCGGCCTATGTTCAGCCTTCGCGTCGGCCAACCGATGGGCGCTATGGCGAAAACCCAAACCGTCTTCAGCATTATTATCAGTTTCAAACGATTTTTAAACCATCGCCTGCTGACTCACAGGCGTTATATCTTGGCTCTTTACGTGCAATCGGACTTGATCCTGATGCGCATGATATCCGCTTTGTTGAAGATGATTGGGAATCCCCGACATTGGGCGCATGGGGTCTGGGCTGGGAAGTATGGTGTGACGGTATGGAAGTGTCGCAATTTACCTATTTTCAACAGGTTGGTGGTATCGAATGTAATCCGGTACCGCTGGAGCTGACTTATGGGTTGGAACGTCTGGCGATGTTCATCCAAGGCATTGATAACGTCTATGATCTGGATTGGGATGGTGTTGCGGCTGATGAGGGTGGCAAATGCTATGGCGATATTTTTCATCGCGCCGAAGTCGAATTTTCCAGCTGGAATTTTGAATATGCTGACACAGATATATTGTTTCGACATTTTAAAGATGCCGAAGCCGAATGCGGTAGCTTGCTTGAACGTGATGCGCCGCTGGCCTTGCCAGCCTATGATCAATGTATGAAAGCCAGCCATTTATTCAATCTACTGGATGCACGCGGTGTTATTTCGGTAACCGAGCGCGCGTCATATATCGGCCGTGTTCGCGCGCTTGCCAAAGGATGTTGTGAAGCATGGATCGGGCAGACATCTGCCAGTCCAGAGCAAGAGGCGTAAATGGCGGATCTATTTATCGAACTTGTCAGCGAAGATATTCCCGCCCGCATGCAGCTAAAGGCATGCGCTGATTTGCAACGTCTTGTCTATGCCGCGCTTGATGACCTTGGCCTTGGCTATGCAAAAGCCGATGCTGATAATGCCCGACTGGTATCATCGCGGCATCTGGCACTTTATGTATCTGATGTTGATGACCAGCAAGCAGACCGTATCGTAGAAAAACGGGGCCCGCGCGTCGATGCCCCCGAACAGGCGATTAACGGGTTTCTGGCCTCGACAGGCATAACCCGTGAACAGCTGGTTGAAGAAGACACACCCAAAGGCCGCTTCCTGTTTGCTCGTTCAGAGTCAAA
>NZ_CAXBVX010000115.1:0-5851 GCF_963979125.1 uncultured Candidatus Puniceispirillum sp. | reverse complement strand
CTTCGTTGACATCGAAGGGGTCACAGGTTCAATCCCTGTCACTCCCACCATTTCACTTTTGAAACCAAGCCATACACCATCCCCCACCATTACTCTTTTCAAAATGCCGAATGGTGCTAGTCTGTTCTGGTAATAAGACAAGGTTATCATGGTGGGTGTCGATGCAATTTCATCTCAATGGGTATCATGCGGGTGATCCCGATATTGCCGATCTTGACGCACGGTTTGAAACGGCACCGCCCAGCCCATCGATGCCACCCGAAGTCGATGTTCTGATTGTCGGTTGTGGGCCGGCGGGATTGACCTTGGCTGCCCAGCTGGCGGCCTTTCCGGACATCACCACGCGGATTATTGACGCCAAGCCCGGGCGCCTGACCTTGGGTCAGGCAGATGGCATTGCTTGTCGCACGATGGAGATGTTCGCCGCTTTTGGCTTTGCCGAACGGGTGATGCGCGAAGCCTATTGGGTCAATGAGGTGGCGTTCTGGGAGCCAGCCGCTATATCGGACTCAGGCTTTTCGGATCAGCCCACCCCGATCACGCGCAGCCGTATCATTCAGGATACCGAAGATGGGCTGTCCGAATTTCCGCATGTCATTTTGAATCAGGCGCGGGTACATGATTTCTTTCTGGATGTCATGGCCAAATCACCTGCCGCGATCACCCCGGACTATGCGCGGGCGTTTCGTGATCTGACTATTGATAATGATGCTGATAACACGCATCCGGTTACGGTCACGATGACCCGCACCGACGCCGCCCATGAAGGCGAGGTTGAAACGTTGCGCGCCCGCTATGTTGTTGGATGTGATGGCGCACGCAGTCAGGTGCGCCGCGCGCTTGGCCGCCGCCTTGAAGGCGATTCAGCGAACAAGGCCTGGGGCGTGATGGATGTGCTGGTGGCTACCGATTTTCCCGATATTCGGCGCAAGGCGATCATCCATTCGGCCGAAGCGGGCAATTTGCTGATTATCCCGCGTGAAGGCGGCTATATGGTACGCATCTATATCGAGCTGGAAGCACTAGGCACCGAAGAGCGCGTCAAAAGCCGCAACATCACCGCCGATCATCTGGTGGCGGCAGCGCAAAAGGTGTTTCACCCCTATCAATTTGATGTAAAGCAGATCGCATGGTGGTCGGTTTATGAAATTGGCCAGCGTCTTTGCGCCAAATTTGACGATGTGTCAACAGACGATATGCTAACAGCCGATATGACCAGCCGCACGCCGCATGTGTTTATCGCGGGCGATGCCTGTCATACGCATAGCCCGAAAGCCGGACAGGGGATGAATGTATCGATGGGCGACAGCTTTAATCTGGGCTGGAAGCTGGCGGCGGTGTTACGCGGACAGGCCGCGCCGCATCTGTTGCATAGCTATTCAGCCGAGCGTCAGGCGGTGGCCAGCGAGCTGATCGATTTTGACCGCGAATTGGCAACCATGTTCAGTACCCGCCCCGAAGATCGCGCCAACCCAGCCCCCAACACCCCTGATACCCAAGCTACCCCCAACACCACCGATGCTAAACCAGACGCCGAAGCCGAAGCCGAAGTCGAAGTCGATCCGGCGATCCTGCAATCCTATTTCATCAAACATGCCCGTTATACGGCAGGTACGATGTTCCGCTATCATCCCTCGCTTATTACGGCCAGCCCCGATTATCAGCATCTGGCGACGGGGTTTGATATGGGTATGCGCTTTCACTCGGCACCGGTGGTTCGTGTTGCCGATGGGCGGGCGATGCATCTTGGCCATACGATAAAGGCTGATGGCCGCTGGCATCTTTTTGCCTTTGCGGGGGCTGGCGATGCGGGGGGTGATGCGGGGGATATGGCCGCGTTATGCAGATTCATGGCCGATGATCCGGCCTCGCCATTGCGCGCCTATACCCGGGCAGGGGCTGATAGTGACGCTGTCATTGATCTGCGCGCGATTTTCCAGCAACCGCATACAACATTGCGCACTGCCCAGATGCATCCTTTGCTGGTGCCGGTCAAAGGCACGCTGGGCCTGCGCGATTATGAAAAGATTTTCGCGGTCGATCACAAAAGCGGCGATGATATTTATGCCATGCGCGGGATCAACCGTGATCGCGGCTGTATGGTGCTGGTGCGCCCGGATCAGCATGTCGCGCATATTCTGCCGCTTGATGCGCATGATGCCCTGACACGCTTTTTCGCAGGGTTCATGCTGGCGGTGTGATGGGGGGACACGTTTGGGGCTAGGGTTTCTTCCGATAGATAATTGTAACGATAAGCGGTGCCTGCGGGTGCCGCCTTTTTGTTTGGGCGGTTAGATTATTAGCCTTCATTAAATTAGTTATAAATCAATAACTTGCGTGAAATTTAACTCAAGTTTAGGCTCTGCTTACCCAATATAGAACTCAATATTTGCAGAGCGTAAATTTATGGAAGACATAATCAGGATATATAATGGGCTACTATCTAATGATATTAGCGCAACCTTTTTCTGGATTATTGGTGGTTGGCTTGGAATATCATTATTTTTGCTCATTTTTTCAGCTAATAAGCCTAGAAACAGAGCATTCATTGATTTGACACCGTCTGCTTTGACCTCACTAGGCATCCTTGGAACATTTCTGGGTATATTTATTGGGCTATTAGATTTTGACGTTCGCACTATTAATAAAAGTGTACCTATACTTCTTGAAGGTTTGAAAGTTGCATTTGGCACATCAATTGTCGGCCTTGCTAGTGCTCTGCTTTTTCGTTTTTTAAAGCCTCTTTTGTCGAACAATACCACGGCGGAGGATGCCTCTGCTCAAGATGTCATAAACGCAATCGAAGATATGAAACATCAGGTTAATGCTGTTGATGAAACCAATAAAGCTGGATTTGATACTATCAAAAAAGCACTCACTGATGATGGTGATAGTAGCGTTGTAGGCCAGCTTCAAAGACTGAGAACCAACTTCGCTGATTTGGAAAAACAACTTCATCAGGGTTTGAAGCCCAAATTAAAGAATTCAGAGATTTTGCAGAGCATATGTCAAAGGCATTTTCAGAAGCGATAATCGAAGAATTGAAATCTGTAATTCGTGAGTTTAACGAAAAAATATCCGAGCAATTTGGTGACAATTTTAAACAACTAAACTTGGCAGTTGGACAATTATTACAATGGCAGGAAAATTACAAAGCTCAACTTGAAGAAATGAAGGTAGCTTTTGACAATTCTGTTGAAACTATTGGCGCTACTGAGCAGGCGATAACCACAATCGAAGAATCGACCCGCGCTATTCCATCGCATATGAGCAAACTCTCGGACACCAATAATCAGCTTGTTGAACAGCTGGTAGCTATGCATGAAGGGTTATCTTCAATTTCAGAAATGAGGGAGAGAGCAGAAGGTGCGATTCCGGACATAGCATCCAAGATTGACAAAATGACAGTCACTATTTCTGACGCGGTGAATTCGCAGAGTCAGGCGTCAGAACAAATGAAGGATGTAATCAATACGTCTGTTCAAGAATTAGAAGGCGCTGTTGGTAAAATTGGCCAACAGATAGAAAACTCACTTGGGGAACAACGTGAGGCACAACAACAAATGTTCGATGGTCTTCAGTCTGCTCTCAATGAGAGTCTGCAAACGGCTACTAACCATCTTAACGATGCTGTTGTTCAACTTGACGAGGCGATGCAGAAGCAAATCGAGAGTATTCTTACGGCTATGGCGGAAAGCCTATCCGGTATAACGCAGAAATTTGTATCCGATTATGAACCATTGCTGGATCAGACGCGTCAAATTGTCGAAATAGGCAAAGCCGCTAATGGAAGATGAACAAGGCTATGTTTACAAACAGAGCTAGCAATGATGATCAATGGGTTTCGGTCGCAGACTTGATGGCTGGTCTGATGATGGTGTTCTTATTCATCGCTGTAATTTACGCCAAAGATGCTAACCAGAGAGCAAGTAATGTTACTGAAATAGTTACCGAATGGCAGGATGCCGAAATGGAAATTTATCGAGCCTTGGAAAGAGAATTCCGCGATGACTTGCCGATATGGAATGCTGAAATAGAACGCGCATCGCTGACAATCCGCTTTTTGTCACCGGAGATACTTTTCAAAACGGGAAAGGCGGATCTCAGCGACCATTTCAAACAAGTGCTAGATGATTTCATGCCACGCTATATTGACCTTCTAATTTCAAAATTTGACACAAAAATTGATGAGGTAAGAATTGAAGGACATACGTCATCGGAATGGTTGCAGTCTATAGATACGGCAAATGCATTTATAAATAATATGAAGCTATCACAGGCACGCACCCGAACAGTTCTGGAGTATGCAATTAACCTACCTGAAATGCAGTATTTTACCCCTTGGGTAATAAAGAAAGTCAGTGCCAATGGTCTGTCATCGGCCAGACTGATTACTGAAAATGGTGTCGAAAATAAAAAACGTTCTCGCCGTGTGGAATTTACCATCAAGACGAAAACCAAAGAGGCGATGTTTCAGATATTGGAAAAGGTCTCGCCAGCAATCGAAAAGAGTTTCTGATGGCCATAAATGTAGATTTATCCGGTCTTGAGAAAGCGCTGAAATCTATCGGCGGCCAGAAAGCCGAAATAGGGTCAATCAGGAATAGCACTAAAATAGCAAATCCCATTGAATTAAAAATCATTGAAGACGGAAGTGTAGTCCTGATAGGGGATGAGTTAATTAAACATCTCGATGCCTCAACGGGTCTGTTAGCCATTGGTAATACGCAAATAACTTTACACATTTATGATCCATTTGCTGACAAGGAGGAGCTTAGTAAACAACCAGCGACTCAGCCTAAGTTTCATCTAACCGAGTGTAAAACAATTGAAAATATGCGTGATAAGGGACGTTTTGATCGATATGTAAGCTCTAATAGACGAGATGGGCTTTTTCAGGTCAGGCCTTATGAATTTGATACAAATGATCATGGCGATGAAATGGAGGCGAACTTAACACCATGTAAAAATTGTTTGATGTCTCTTGATTATGATGGCTATGCTCAGCAAAATATTTATTCCATGAAAGAAAGAATTTTTTTAGATTTTTCGCTCGAAAGATTTTTTGAAGATTTTGAGTCTGTTTTCCGTTGTATGCCGCTTTATACAGCTGAAACATTTCCAGAGGGTAATTACACAAAAGACTGGGCGCGTATTTCACGTGAGACGAGACGGAAAGCTAACTGGACTTGCTCATGTTGCGGTGTTTGCTGTGCGGAACAAACGGGCTTATCGCATGCCCATCATAAGGATGGCATTCGTGGCAATAATCGTCCGTCAAATCTTGAGGTTCTATGTCTGGCCTGTCACAAAAGCAGACCATTTCATGGTAGAATGGCATATCCACCACAGGAAAAATTAAAGCTGGAACAGCTTAGAATATCCCAGAAATTGCCTAGGCTTTGTGACAGTTGCAATTTATAAGCAAAGGCAGGCTAGCTTCACCCACCCCCTACAGATACCTGACCACCTCATCCAAATCGGGGCGGGTGCGTTCCATCGGGTCTTTGACTTTTTCGCCGATATAGATAAATCCGGCGATCCTGTCATGCCCAACCACGCCGCCAAGCCGTGCCAGCATCGCATCATTATAGGCATACCATTCGGTCAGCCATTGCGCGGCATAGCCCATCGATTGCGCCGCATATAGCAAGGTCGTACAGACCGCCCCCGCCGACAGCGCCATTTCCCATGCGACAATTTTCGGATGTTCAACCGGCGAAGACAGCACTGCGATCACTGTATGCGCGCGTTGCAGGCGGGCTGTTTCAATCTCGATAAATTTATCTTCGGCATCGGGATTTTCGCGCATGAATTCGGCCAGAATAACCTCTTCATCCAGCGTCTTGCG
>NZ_CAXBVX010000114.1:0-5867 GCF_963979125.1 uncultured Candidatus Puniceispirillum sp. | reverse complement strand
TCTTTTAGCATAGGTGCCAAAGTCATGCGGCCAACGGCAGGCACATGACATGCCAACATTCTGTCCAGCCACGCATGGGCAGCTTTACCTGTGACACTATATTTGGCGAAACCCGATATATCCCCCAGACCGACAGAGTCACGAACCCCCCTTGCCTCGGCACCGATATATTCAAAATCGGTTGACCGGCGCCATGAAAATTCATCCTTTACCCCCTCGGGTGCGTACCATAACGGCACTTCCAACCCATAGGCGGCACCAAACTGGGCACCAGCAGCTTTTTGCCTGTCATATATGCTTGTCGTAAGCAAAGGACGGCCTGCTTCCAATTCTTCATTTGGATAACGGATAGAAAAACGCCGTGAATAATTTTCACGAACACGGGCATTCGTATAGGCCATATTCGTATAATCACCGAAACGGCTAACATCCATCGCCCAGACATCAAAATCGGGATCGCCATTTACAATCCAGTTAGCAAGTGCCAGCCCAACACCACCACCCTGACTAAATCCAGCCATAACAGCACAAGCAGCCCAGTAATTTGTCATGCCTTTTATGGGTCCAACAAGCGGATTACCATCGGGGGCAAAGGTGAAAGGGCCATTGATAATCTGTTTTATGCCAGCGCGCTCAAATGCTGGAAAATGCCGAAAGCCCACTTCCAATGATGGGGCTATCCGGTCAATATCAGGTTCGAGAAGTTGATGCCCAAATTCCCAGGGTGTTTCGCGTTCTGACCATGGCACACAAGCTTTTTCATAAGTTCCCATGAGCATACCGCCACGTTCCTGGCGCACATAAATTTCACCATCAAAATCAACAGCGTGAATAACTTCAGAGCCTGTTTTGGCATTTGCTTCGGCAACTTCTGGCATATCTTCAGTCAACAGATACATATGTTCCATGGCTAGCACGGGTAATTCCAGCCCAACCATACGGCCCACTTCACGTGCCCATAGGCCTGCCGCATTGACGATATGCTCGGCTTTGATCGCGCCTTTGTCAGTTATAACATTCCATGTGCCATCCGTGTCTTGTGACAGCGATTCAACCTTTGTATGGGTATAGAATTCAGCACCATTCTTGCGCGCAGATTTTGCATAGGCATGGGTGACACCATAAGGGTCAACATGTCCTTCAATTGGATCATACATAGCCCCAACAAACTGGCTTGGATCAATCAGCGGTAATAGTTCATGCGCGCGTTTAGGGGTGATGATCTCAAGATCATCCATACCAAGATATTTGCCTTTAGCATAAACCCCCTTTAGCCAGTCAAAACGTTCTTCGGTAGCAGCCAGCATGACACCACCAGTCATATGCATGGTAATATCCTGTCCAGACAGCTGTTCGATTTCTTGATATAATTCAATCGTATATTGCTGAAGCTTGGCAACATTTGGATCGCCATTGATCGTATGCATGCCGCCCGCCGCGTGCCATGTGGAACCAGACGTAAGTTCCGAACGTTCTAGCAGAACAACGTCACGGCATCCCAGCTTGGTCAGATGATACAGAACCGAAGCCCCAACGACACCACCACCAATGACAACAACTTTTGCTTGTGTTTTCATGTAAAATACAATTCCTGATTATTTGTTATTATATCATTTAAAAGTCTGTAGGCGCACCACCTTCAGCTTTACGTCGGTTAACAAAGGCCAGCAATTCTTCATGCCTGTCTTCAGCCATTGGCGGTGCCTGAAAATTGGAAATGATGTCTTTAAATAGTTTGTTGGCGCGTTCAGGCGTTTCGGTCGCGCCGGCTGCTTCCCATGCTTCAAAATTACGCCAATCGCTGACAAACGGTTCATGAAATGCGGTTTGATAGCGATCTTGCGTGTGCTGGATACCGAAATAATGTCCACTTGGTCCAACTTCCTTGATAGCATCAACAGCGATGGTATCTGTGTCTGTATCCAGTAAATCAGGTTCCATATAGCGTTGGATGAGTTGTAGCATTTCACAATCCATGATGAATTTTTCCGGACTTGCGATCAGGCCGCCTTCAAGCCAGCCAGCCGCGTGGTAAACCATGTTGGTTCCTGATTGTACTGCCGACCATAGTGAGTTTGAGGTTTCCCAGATTGACTGTCCGTCCGGTACATTCGCCGCACAAACGCCAGACGCACGCATCGGCATACCGTAATATCGTGCCATTTGACCTGTTATCTGGGTCGCACGCATATATTCTGCTGTACCAAAAGCTGGTGCCCCCGATTTCATATCCACATTCGAGGTAAATGTGCCAATGACACAGGGGCAACCTGGCTTTACATATTGAAACAAAGCAATGGCGGACAAGGCTTCGGCAATTGACAAGGTCACAGCCCCCGTCATGGTGACAGGTGCCATCGCGCCCGCCAAAGTAAAGGGTGTGACCACGACCGCCTGCCCCCGCCGGATCAGGCGCAACGACCCATCAATCATCGGGTGATCGTGTTTGAGAGGCGATGTTGAATTGATATTCGTGTACATATGCGGTTTAGATTGAAATTCGTCTTCACTAAGCCCCGCAGCAATTTTGACCATCTCCATGACATCTTCGATGCGCTCTTTTCCAAGCGCATAGGCATGAACGACTTTGTCAGTCAGCATTAGCTTGTCGTAAAGCACATCAAGATGTCGAATTGAGGCGTGAATATCGACTGGTTCAACCGGATAGCCACCGATAAAATGAATACAATTAAAATATTGGGACAGTTTGATTAAATTGGCGCATTGCTCCCTTGTACCTGGAACTTTTTGCCCAATATCAATGTCATAGTAATTTGGCGGTGAGGATACATTGCCAAAAAGGATATGATTTGCCCCAACGATGATTTCCCGATCCGAATTACGCGGCGTTATTGTGAAGTCGTTCGGTGCCTTGGCGACCATATCCATAACCCAGTCACGCCCCATCTTTACATTGGTACCGTCAACTTTGCATCCTGCCTGTTTGAATAGTTGCTGAGCCTCTTCGTTCAGAAATTCGATACCTATGTCTTCGAGGATATGCATAGCCCCATTATGGATAGCCATAACGCCATCTTCGGACAGGGGTTCGGTAGGATGATCCAGATTGACAGGCAGCCGCCATGGGCTTTGTTTGAGAACCACATCACCACGGCGAACAGCATTCGCCGCCCGTCCCCCAGAACGAAGCCGACGAGTAGATTTTATAGCTCCTGATTTTGTGGTTTTGGTTACTGTTGCATTTTTACCCATGATTGACTCTCACCAACTGGCAGGCATTCACTCAATCAAATAACTTGATAACCGTTTAGTGTATCTGTCAAATATTTACCGATCAAAAATGACTGTTAACTTCTGTTTTTTAGCCATTTCTGCAAAACCATCCTTCATGCGGTCGATATTGTTGTTTTGAACAGCCATCAGACACAACATTCAAGATACACTTTTCCGCTTTCTTTAAAGTGTAACTTTCAAGATAATCATGGCCAAATTACAAGAGCAGAGTTTATAAAGGCAATGCGATGATCGGATCTATCAAACTATGATAGTTTTAGGTCGCATATCGAGCCAGATATTAGGATTCAGTCTAAATGCCACATGATATTCATTTCTTTTTAGGTGGCGCGCGTTCTGGCAAATCCCACATTGCAGAAAATCTTGCCTTAGATAGCTATAAAGCAATCCCATCACATGATGCCCAGCTTTGTTATATTGCGACGGCGCAAGCCTTTGATGATGAGATGCAGGTACGTATCGACATACATAAGCAACGGCGTGGTGATGCGTGGAGACTTGTTGAAGCGCCCATCGATCTGGCTGACAAAATTGCCCTGTACGACAAGCCGCACACTGTCATGCTGGTTGATTGCCTGAGCGTATGGATGACGAATCTGCTGATCGGCGATCATGATATTGAGGCTGCAAGTGACAAGCTTTGCGATGGTCTGGAAAACAGCAAAGCCACTATCATTTGTGTGGCAAGCGAAACTGGATTAGGCATTGTTCCAGATAATGCATTGTCACGACGCTTCAGGGATGAAAGCGGATTGTTAAATCAGCGTGTCGCCGCGCTGGCAGATCATGTCTATTTTGTTACAGCAGGGCTGACATCAAAACTTAAACCTTGATATCAAACCTTTATTTATCACTTTTACCAATAAGAGACGTCTATGATTTTTACTTCAGTTACACATGTTATCGACATCATTAATCACTTGCCCGCCGCGAACGGTCAGGTCAAAAATCAGGCCTTAGCTCGACAAAGCCAGCTTACCAAGCCACCCGGATCGCTGGGCAAGTTGGAAACGGTGGCTGTTTGGATGGCAGGTTGGCAAGGTTTAGAAAAACCCCAAATAAACAATGGCCAATGTCTGGTTTTTGCCGGAAATCATGGTGTTGTTGCGCAAAATATTTCGCCTTATCCCGCAGATGTCACCGGGCAGATGGTAGCCAATTTTGCCGCCGGTGGTGCCGCTATAAACCAACTATGTGCCGAAGCTAATCTGACATTGACAGTGACCGATATTGAGCTTGATCGGCCAACAAATGATCTGTCACAAGGCGCCGCTATGAGCGAAGCTGAAGTTCTTGAAGCAATGAATATCGGCGCGGCTCAAATTGCCGAGGATTGTGATTTTATCGTCGTTGGCGAAATGGGCATCGGCAACACAACCGCCGCCGCCGCGCTTTGTATGGCACGTTTTGGTGGCGATGCCCCGCGTTGGGTAGGGCCCGGCACAGGGCTGGATCATGAAGGTGTTGCGCATAAAGCCAAAATTGTTGAGCAAGCGCTTAAAACACAAGGTGAAACCGATGCTAATCCGGTAGCCCTTCTGGCTGGTTTTGGTGGCCGCGAACTGGCCGCCATTGCGGGTGCTGTGCTGGCGGCACGAATGCGGTCGATACCCATGATGCTTGATGGATTTATCAGCACCGCCGCCGCCGCCGCATTGACCGCCGATGGCAAGCTTGATGCGCTGGATCATACGGTCATCTCGCATATGTCGGGTGAGCCGGGGCATTTGCGCTTGGCTGTTGCCTTGCGTAAGCAACCACTGATTGATCTGGGCATGCGGCTTGGCGAGGCTAGTGGCGGGGCTTTGGCGACATTGATTGTCCGCGCGGCACTGGCAACACATAATGGTATGGCAACTTTTGCCGAGGCCGGCGTTAGCGAGGGATAATGGCAAAGGATGCGCAAAAAAAATCCATAAGCAAACAGGATTTGATGCCTTTTTCGCTGTTGGGTGACTGCGCGTCAGCCTTTATTCTGCTTAGTCGTATTCCTGTATTCTGGTTTCGTTTCGAGACAGACAAAACGCCTGATTTCACGCGCTCTTTATGGGCATTTCCGCTAGTTGGCCTAGTTATAGGCGTGGGGGCTGGTTGTTTGTTATTGCCCCCTATTCGGGATTTTCTGCCCCCTGTGGGTGCATCTGTTCTGGCACTTGGCTTCATCGCCCTTGCCACTGGTGCATTGCATGAAGATGGTATGGCTGATGTCGCTGATGGTTTTGGAGGTGGGCAGACAGAAGCTGATAAAAGTAGGATCATGCATGATAGCCATATCGGTTCCTATGGCGTACTTGCCCTTGTTGTGGTCAGTCTGTTTCGTGTCACGCTGTTTTTTGCGGTTAGTACCATCATTAGTGATGGTTTGTTGCTGGTGCTGTTCATGGCAATTGCGCTGGCTGCCGCACGTGCACAGATTATTTACCAGCTATGTTTTTATCCAATCAGTCCGCATGCTAAACTCGGAGCCATACTTGGCAGGCCTGCCGCTATTGTCGTGTTCACGGGAACAACGTTATGGGCAATACCATTATTTTATCTATTTCCGATAATACCAGCTCTTGGCGCAACTTGCGGAAATAGATAAAATAATGGTATTGCCCATAACGTTGTTC
>NZ_CAXBVX010000113.1:0-6045 GCF_963979125.1 uncultured Candidatus Puniceispirillum sp. | reverse complement strand
TGGTGGCGTTTCAGCCGCTTCTGCTGACGTATCTCTGTCAGCATCTGCTTCATGGTTATATGACTCATGGTCAGACGATACAGCAACTGGTTCAGCTGCTGCAACTAACACAAACAACACACAAGCTGTAATGGACTCAGATTTCACAATCTCAGGTTCAACAACAGCTGACTCAGGTATGTCATTCGGTGGTTCAATCCACGTTGATGACGGCGCAGATGATGACGCCCGCATGCACATTTCTGACGATTGGGGCCAGATCTCATTTGGTGAGCACAATGACGCGGCTAAAGCCACTTCAGTTGGAACATCAGCTTTTGATGCTGCAATCTCAGGTGGATCATCAATCCCAGGTAACGCAGCCGCTTCTGCAACCCCTATGATGGCCGTAGGCATGGCAACCAGCACAGTTGTTGGTGGCGAAGCTAAGGGTCAGATCATGTACACTTCACCAACAGTGAATGGTATCACTCTGCGCGTTTCACAGGCAGACGCTGGTTCGGATACAAAAGCTGACACAACAGCAATGGGTATTGTTTACACAACCGCTGCAAGCGGTGCTGATATCACTGTGAGCTATGCCACTACTGCTACTGACGCAGCTGGTGACTTATCAACAGCTGTTGAAAGCTCAGCTTCAGGCTATGGTGTAAAGGTTGTTTATGGTGACTTCACTGTTCGTGCATCAACATCAAACGCAGAGCGTAAGACACAGGCTGGCGCAGTCCAGAGTGACACAGACACAAGTGAATATGGCATTACTTATGCAATGTCAGACACATTGACTGTTGAAGCTGTAACTATGGACTCTGAGCTTGGCACAAACGGTGTGACTTCAGGTACAGACGGCGAAGCTGCTGCTGAAGGTGCAGGAGACACATATTCAGCAACACAGTTTGGTGTGAAGTACGTTCCTGCTACTGGCATGTACATCTCACTGTCAAACCGTTCATATGAGTACAAAAACGCATCAGCATCTACCAAAATGAATGACGGTGCAAACACACGTTTGAAAGTTGGCGTAACATTCTAATTTGAATGTTATCATGTCGAATGGAAAGGGAGGGGCTTGCCCCTCCCTTTTTTCTTTACAAATGAACGATCTATTTGCATTCTCTTGGCATATTCACCAATCAATGGATCGCCGATATGAAAACCACCCAGTCTCTTGCCACCGTTATGGTTACTCTTGCGTTTATTTTGGCAGGCTGTTCGGGGGCGGATATTCAGCCTGTAGCCGAAGAAGAAGGTGAAGTGTCTTTTCTGACTGGCAAAACCGGCGGCATGAAAATTCTTGATTTTGGCGCTGATAACAAAAGCGACAGCATGCCGGTGAACGCCTTATTATGGCGGGCATCGCTGGAAATTGCCGCCTTTGTGCCGCTTGACGATGTCGATACATTTGGGGGCAGCATCCTGACCGAATGGTATTCGCTTGCCGACCGGCCTGATGAGCGCATCAAGCTGATGATTTTTGTTGTTGGGCGCGAATTACGTTCGGATGCCATTCAGGTGCGTGTCTTTGCCCAGAAAGCCGAAAATGGCACATGGGGGGCGGCCACGCGCGACGACGCCTTGGCTAAGAATATTGAAGATCTTATTTTGACCCGCGCACGCGAAATGCGCGCCACGTCAGTTGCCGAATCAACCGAATAGATATTTAATTACCGCCGATAACATCATATGGCACCCCGTGCTAGGGAATATTTACGCGATAGTTTACAGGAAATTTCATGACGCATTATGATGCTCCTGCCATTGAAAAGAAATGGCAGCGCTGTTGGCAAGATAAAGAATGTTTTACCGCCGATCAGCCAGATAGTAGCGCCCCCAACCACAAGCCTAAATATTATGTGCTGGAAATGTTTCCTTATCCGTCAGGTCGGATTCATATGGGGCATGTTCGCAATTACACGCTTGGCGATGTTGTTGCGCGCTTTCGCCGGGCTCAGGGTTTCAACGTTCTGCATCCGATGGGCTGGGATGCCTTTGGCTTGCCGGCCGAAAATGCAGCAATGGAACGCGGTATTCATCCAGGCAAATGGACTGTTGAAAATATCGCCGCGATGCGCACCCAGCTACAAAGCATGGGGCTGTCTTATGATTGGAATCGCGAACTGGCCACCTGCACACCCGATTATTACCAGCATGAACAGCGCATGTTCCTCAAATTCCTCGATGCGGGTCTAGCCTATCGCAAGGAAAGCTGGGTGAACTGGGATCCGGTGGAAAATACGGTATTGGCCAATGAACAGGTTGTCGATGGGCGCGGCTGGCGTTCCGGCGCCCCCGTCGAACGGCGGCTTCTGTCGCAATGGTTTTTACGAATCACCAAATATGCCGATCATCTGCTGGCCGCGATTGACGGGCTTGATCGCTGGCCAGATCGCGTGCGCTTGATGCAGCATAACTGGATTGGCAAATCCGAAGGCGCGCGTATCAGTTTCCACATTACCGATAATCCGGATCAGACCGATGCTGATACGTATGCTGGCCGTGCGATTGAGGTGTTCACAACGCGCCCTGATACATTATATGGTGCCTCTTTTATCGCCATTGCCGCCAACCATCCACTTGCCCGCGAGATTGCCACACATGATAAGGGCGCGGCTGATTTTGCGGCTGAATGCGCCCAGCTTGGCACCTCGGAAGCGGCTGTCGAAACAGCTGACAAAAAGGGCTATGACACAGGCCTTTTTGTGGCCCATCCGGTCATTGACGGGGCGACATTGCCTGTGCATATCGCCAATTTTGTGCTGATGGATTACGGCACAGGCGCCATCTTTGGCTGTCCGGCGCATGACCAGCGCGATCTTGATTTCGCCACGGCCTATGGCTTGCCTGTTTTGCCGGTGATATTACCCGAAGATGCCCCCGATAATGTAGATGCGGGAAGCTTTACCATCACCGACACTGCCTATACTGGCCCTGGTAAGCTGATTAATTCGGGGGAATGGGACGGGCTTGATGTCGAAGCTGGTAAACAGGCCGCCTTTACAACACTTGCATCGGCGGGGACAGGTCAGGCAGAAACCACGTTCCGGCTTCGTGACTGGGGCGTATCGCGGCAACGCTATTGGGGATGCCCGATCCCGATCATTCATTGTGATTCCTGTGGCGCGGTACCGGTACCTGACGATCAATTGCCTGTACAATTGCCTGAAGATGTTGATTTCACCCAGCCAGGCAATCCGCTTGCCAATCATCCAAGCTGGAAACATACAAACTGCCCCACATGCGGCAAAGCGGCAATGCGTGAACAGGATACGTTTGACACTTTCTTTGAAAGTTCGTGGTATTTCCTGCGTTATTGCGATCCAAAGCATAAAAATGGCTTTAGCGCCGAAGCGGCACAATATTGGATGCCGGTCGATCAATATATCGGCGGTGTTGAACATGCCGTTCTGCATTTGCTTTATTCGCGCTTTTTCACGCGTGCCTTAAGCGAGGTAGGCTATCTTGATCTTGCCGAACCTTTTGCTGGTTTGATGACGCAAGGCATGGTCTGCCACCAAACGTTTCAGGATAAAGACGGCAAATGGCTGTTTCCTACCGATGTCGAACGCGATGGCGATAACTGGGTCACACGCAGCGACAACGCATCGGTCACTGCCGGACGCATCGAAAAGATGAGCAAGTCCAAGCGCAATGTCGTCGATCCCGAACTTATCATTGGCACCTATGGCGCAGATACAGCGCGCTTGTTCATGCTGTCGGATTCGCCGCCTGAACGTGATATGGAATGGACCGAATCCGGCGTCGAAGGCGCGTCACGCTTTCTCAAGAAAATCTGGCGCTTGGCGGCTGATGATACCATCGCTCCACCTGACGCCGTCATGCCTGATACTGCCGATTCCGCAGCCCAGGATCTTGTCAAAACAGTCCACAAAACCATCCTTGCCATCACCAAGGACATTGAAGACTTCCGCTTCAACCGTGCTGTTGCCCAGCTTCATACCTTGTCGAACGCGATCAGCACGCTTGCCCCTGACATTGCCGGATCTGCCGAAGCGCGGCGTTTTGCGATTGAAAATCTTGCCATGCTTATCGCGCCTTTGACCCCGCATATTGCTGAAGAAATGTGGCACATGCTTGGCCATGACACGATGCTTGCCAATACGGACTGGCCTACCGCCGATCCGGCAGTGGCCGCTGATGATGAAGTTGAAATCGGCGTGCAGGTGAATGGCAAATTACGCGCCACCATCACATTGCCGCGCGATTGTCCAAATGAAGACGCCGAAGCAAAAGCATTGGCATCCGATGCTGTTTCCCGTTATCTTGAAGGCAAGTCCCCCAAGCGGGTTATCGTTGTCCCCAACAGGATTATAAATGTCGTTGCGTAACATCATCATCGGCCTGCCCCTTCTGTTTTTGCTTGGTGGTTTTCTAGGTGGATGCACATCTTTGTCCAAAGACCAGATCGACGCCGCCATGATCGACAGGCTGGCCAGCGTCGAAATTCTCACTTTAGGGGGGCGCGATGGACAGATTTACAGCCGTAACCTGCGCCAAACTATGTTCAGCAACTATGCAACGGAATCGGAATATCGCCTTGCCAGTAAAATATCAATCAGCTCAAGCGAGGCTTTTGCCGTGCGCGGCGTGTCATCTGATTTTAAAAAGATGACCATGACCGTATCCTTTACCCTGACCGACATAAACAGTAATGATGTCTTGCTTCGTAATGCGGTTTCGGCCAATGCCACTTTGGGTACCGTCTCCTCGAAATATGGCAACGAGCAATCCGTGCTACAGGCCAAAAAGCGCCTGGCCAAATTGCTGGCTGAACGCGTGCGCCGCCGCTTGCAATTATATTTTCTCTCCACAGCCCAGCCCATAGATAAAACATGAAGATTCAGACCCGGCAAATTGCAGGTCTTCTCAAACAACCCCCCGCGCATATGCGCGCCTTTCTGTTTCATGGCAATGACATTGGTTTGATTCATGAACGCGCGCTGGCTCTTGCTGGCCTTTATAGTGAAAATCTTGATGATGTTTTTTCGGTCACGCGTCTTGATAGCGGCGCCATAGAAAATGATGTTGGCGTGATTGCCGATGCTGTGTCCAGCATTGCCGTTTTTGCCGAGACGCGCGTGGTGATTGTGCGTGGCCGTGGCACTGAACTTGTCGAAGCGTGCAAACTGGCACTCACCCCACGCAAAGATGGCACCTTGCTTGATGGGGCGGTGCTTATAGTCGAAGCCCGCGAAACAACAACACGCCATGCCATTGTCAAATTATTCGAAAACGGCGATGCCTGTGCATCTATCGGGTGCTATGCTGATGATAGCGGCACCATACGTGATCTTGCCCAATCCAGCTTCGCTGAATTATCGATAACTGTCGATCGCCATGTTATGGATCTGATTGTTGGTAAATTGGGCGCTGACCGCGCTGGCTCGCGCCGCGAAATCGAAAAATTGGCGTTAATGGCTGGACAGGGAGGCAGCTTAACCGCCGAAGACATCGAAACGGCACTTGAAGACAGCACCGTTTTGGCCATTGATGATGTCGCCAGTGCTGTTGCGGACGGGAATATCCTCCGCTTGCAAGAGGCAATCACCAAAGCATGGTCGGAAGATGCCAACCCGATCATGGTCATTCGTGGCTGTCATACTTATTTCCGTAGTTTGATGATCGCAGCGCATGGCGTATCAACCGGCAGTTCGCGCGATATGGCTATAAAGTCATTGCGCCCGCCTGTGCATTTCAAATTACAGGGGCGCATGGCTGCCCAGTTACAAAAATGGGGACATAAGCAAGCAATGGCGGTACTTGATAAGCTTCAGGATATTGAGCTTGCGTTGAAATCATCTAGTCCGAATGATCGGGTGATCTGTATGCAAGGTTTGCTGGGACTGTGCCTACGCGCCCGCGCTTAATTATTCCACCATCACCTTTCACACTTATGTTTGGATGATGCTTATTCTTTATATTATGCCGCGATCATCTGTCGGCTTCCGCGTTGCTCCAGCCGGATGATGCTTGGTTCATGCCGCGATCATCTGTCGGCTTCCGCGCTGCTCCAGCCGGATGATGCTT
>NZ_CAXBVX010000112.1:0-6051 GCF_963979125.1 uncultured Candidatus Puniceispirillum sp. | reverse complement strand
AGGCCAGAATATGCGTTGCAATCCGGTCAAGGAACCAGCGGTCGTGGCTGACCACCACCGCGCAACCAGCAAATTCATCCAGCGCTTCTTCCAGCGCGCGCAACGTATCGACATCCAGATCATTTGTTGGTTCATCAAGCAGTAACAGATTAGCCCCGCTTTTGAGCATTCGCGCCAGATGGACACGGTTTCGCTCACCCCCAGACAGCTGCCCGACATGCTTTTGCTGATCGCCACCTTTGAAATTGAACTGGCCAACATAAGCCCGCGACGCCATCGTCCGCTTGCCAAGCGCAATCTCGTCTAGCCCGTCGGAAATGACTTCCCAAACGGTTTTGTCATTCGGCAGCGCGTCGCGTGACTGATCTACATAACCAAGCTTGACCGTATCGCCGACAGTAAATGTACCAGCATCAGTGGCTTCGACGCCGGTAATCATTTTAAACAATGTTGTCTTACCTGCACCGTTCGGGCCAATCACCCCAACAATACCCCCAGGCGGCAACCGGAATGACAAATCATCAATCAGCAAGCGTTCACCAAATCCCTTTTGGATACCCTCGGCATTGATAACAATATCGCCAAGACGGGGGCCAGCTGGTATCGTAATGCGGGCCGTATCGGTTTGGCGTTGCTGGTCTTCGGCAAGTAATTTTTCATAGGCGTTGATGCGGGCTTTTGATTTCGCCTGACGTGCCTTTGGCGCTGAACGCACCCAGTCAAGTTCGCGTGACAATGACTTAACACGGGCATCATCCGCTTTGCCTTCTTGTTCCAGTCGTTTATGCTTTTGCTCAAGCCAGCCCGTATAATTGCCTTCATAGGGAATACCTGCACCGCGATCAAGTTCCAGAATCCAACCCGCAACCTCATCCAGAAAATAGCGATCGTGGGTAATGGTGACGACGGTACCCGGAAAATCATGCAGAAATTTTTGCAGCCATGATACGGATTCGGCATCAAGATGATTTGTTGGTTCGTCAAGCAACAGCATATCTGGTGCACTTAGCAACAATTTACACAAGGCGACACGGCGCTTTTCACCACCTGATAGTTTGGTCACATCGGCGTCACCTGGCGGTACACGTAACGCGTCCATTGCAATCTCGGCCTTGCGTTCAAGATCCCAACCGTCAATCGCATCGATTTCTTCCTGCAATTCGGCCTGTTCGGCGATCACCGCGTTCATTTCATCATCGGTCATTTCTTCGGCGAACTTGGCACTCACTTCGTTAAAGCGATCAACAAGCTCTTTGGCGCGCCCCATACCAGATAGCACATTGCCAGTCACATCCATGCTGGCATCAAGTTCGGGTTCCTGAGCCAGATAGCCAACTTTAATACCATCGGCAGCCCATGCTTCACCCTGAAATTCGGTCTCTATACCGGCCATAATGCGCAACAAGGTTGATTTACCCGCACCATTCAGGCCAAGCACGCCAATCTTGGCCCCTGGTAAAAACGACAAATTGATGTTTTTCAACACTTCCTTGCCGCCAGGCCACGCTTTGCTAAGACGGCTCATTACGTAAACATACTGATGGCTGGACATGCTTCACCTTTGATCTGAAATGCAGGGTACCGATGCTTGTAGCATCCGGCGTTTATATTACTGAGCCATGTTTTATCGGGTTTTATGGCAAAGCACCAGATATGATCGCCAGCTTTCTGCATAAACGCCTTTATATCAGCTTGAATAACAGTATAAACAGGGGTTATCTGTGGTTGATAAAGGCGTGATTTTGTAGCTTAATGTCAACGCATTACGGCTGATTGTGCTAACTTGTAACGAATGCAGTGAAAGTTTTACCAATGGTGTCTCATGTCCCAGCTTTAGGCATTTTACTGGATTTGCTTTTCGGCATCCTGATGTGGGCTAGCTGTGCACAATTTCTAATGACCATTTTCGTCAATGAAGACAGTAAATTCATGTTGTTAGGCATTGTCAGAAAGACCACATCTGGCGCGTTATTTGTTGTGCGCTATATCGCACCTTCATTTCTGGTGAACAAAGTGATGCCGCTTTATCTGGCTTTTGTTCTGTTCATTTTGCGCTTTTATGCTCTACCTGCGATCCTGACATATGACGTGGTCAGTTTCAGCGCGATGCCGCTTGAAGCCCTTATAAAAGGCGTTTTCATTGATTTTGGCTTGCTATGAAATGACGTGATGATGTTACAAAGCGCGGGATGATTGTTCTTAATCGGCAATCACGGTCATTTTCTGCGTAACGCGACCTGTTCCATCAACCCGCCAGACCATTTGCCCTTTATCATTTTCCAATACAATCAGCATATCGCCTTTATCTGCGTCACTAGCGCTAATGATGCGCGTATCTGCTGGCACTACAAATTCGATTTCAGTTGCCTCTTTAACGGCATTGGCAGCTGTCATGCGAGAATAAATAGTAACAATGATTGTAACCAATGCCGCCACGATCAGCACCGCCATAATAACGCTCATTGTCTTGATTAATCCTAGATGCCCGATCACCGCAGATGGCATTTCAGCATTCATATCTGCAGTTTTTATGTCAATTTCGGCGTCTTGATTTGTATTGCCAGTCGATTTTGCGTTATTGTCCGCCATCATGACTCACTCGCACCCTAAACAATCAGTTACCTTGTCAATCACCGCACCGGCCGACATAGCCGCACAGCGGATCGACAAATTTTTGGCCAACCATCTAGATGATGATGGTCAGTCTTTGTCACGAAGCCGGATCAAGGCGTTAATCCTTGATAAACGACTTCTTGAAGATGGCCGAACCTTAGCTGATCCCTCAAGCACGGTCAAACCCCTGTGCGCATATGCGCTGGAATTGCCGCCGCCTGTTGATGCCACTCCAAAAGCCGAAGCTATTCCGCTTGATGTGCTGTATGAAGATACGCATATCATCGTGCTGAACAAGCCTGCTGGCATGGTGGTGCATCCCGCGCCAGGATCGCTGACCGGTACATTGGTCAATGCGTTGATTGCCCATTGCGGCGACAGCCTGACAGGCATTGGCGGGGTTATGCGCCCAGGTATTGTTCATCGGCTGGATAAGGACACATCGGGTGTCATGATGGCGGCCAAAACCGACAGTGCGCATCATACGCTGACCAGCATGTTTGCCGCGCATGATCTTGACCGCCGCTATCACGCGCTGGTCTGGGGTACCGGTGTCGAACGTGACGGTGTTATCGATGCCCCGCTTGGTCGTTCGCCCCATGACCGTAAAAAACAGGCGGTAAATCAACGCGGACGCCATGCCATCACCCATTGGCGTGTCATGCGCACCTTGCCGCCCTTTGGCAGTCTGGTCGAATGCACATTGGAAACGGGCCGCACGCATCAGATCCGCGTGCATATGGCGCATATCGGCTATCCCGTGATTGGCGACCCGCTTTATGGCCGTGCCCCGCGCGCCGGACAGATGCCCGATACCCGGGCGCGAACCGGACTGGCACAAATGCGGACATTTAGCCGACAGGCACTTCATGCCGCACATCTGGGGTTTGAGCATCCGATAACAGGCGAAGCCATGGCATTTACCACGCCAATACCCGCAGATATGGCCGCGTTACAGACAATCATGGAAGATACTGTCGCTATGCGTGCAAAAGGCATTTAGTATCTCTTAAATTAAGACATGATTGAAAAATACTTTTGCCAAAAACTGCCTTAATCCGGCCCTCTTTACATGTATAATTGCGATAACTACATATATTGAGACATGAATATTACTAGGCGATGCCCCCGCAACAGGAGACATAAATGGCTACAATAGCATCAAAGCCTAAATCAACCATGCCGGTTCTTAGCCCTGACGGTAATCTGTCGCGCTATCTGGAACAAATCCGCGCTTTCCCCATGCTTGAGCCAAAGCAGGAATATATGCTGGCCAAAGCGTGGAAGGAAAAAGGAGATGTTGATTCCGCGCATCAGCTGGTCACCAGTCATCTGCGCCTAGTTGCCAAAATTGCGATGGGCTATCGCGGCTACGGTTTGCCTGTTGCCGATCTGATTTCCGAAGGCAATCTGGGCATGATGCATGCGGTCAAGAAATTTGAGCCCGAAAAAGGCTTTCGCCTTGCCACCTATGCCATGTGGTGGATCAAGGCCGCGATTCAGGAATATATCCTACGCAGTTGGTCGCTGGTGAAAATCGGCACAACCGCTGGTCAGAAAAAGCTGTTTTTCAACCTCCGCCGTATCAAGGGCCAGATTCAGGCCATTGACGAAGGCGATCTGAAACCCGAACAGGTGACCTATATCGCCGATGAATTGAATGTCACCGAAGCCGAAGTGATGTCGATGAATCAGCGCATGGCTGGTAATGATCGGTCGCTGAATGTGCCGCTTAGCCGTGATGGTGAAGGCACTGGCGAATGGCAGGACTGGCTGGAAGATGACACGATCGATCAGGAAACCAGCTTTGCCGAGCATGAAGAATATTCGGCCAGAGCCAATCTGATGATGGATGCGATGAAGGGGCTGAACGAGCGCGAACAGCGTATTCTTCAGGCACGTCGGCTTGCCGAACCACCTTTGACGCTGGAAGACCTTGCTGGTGAATTCAATGTCAGCCGCGAGCGCATCCGCCAGATCGAAGTGCGCGCCTTTGAAAAATTGCAAAAAGCCGTGCGCGACAAAGCCAATGAGCTTAAATTACTACCTGCGCAAGATGACGTCGAACCAGCTTTACTGGGGTAATCGGGGCTGGGATATCGCAATTGCCCGATCACGGTAGCATCTGCATCATGTCCCGATCGATCATGTTGTCAATATCACGCAGGATCAGGCGGTGAACTTCGGTTTCCAGATAAAGACAATCGGTTAAAGAACCCGGATCGGCATTCTGACACCCATGCCTCAAAGCATAAAGCGCGAGCATCCGGCCAGCCTCATCCTGTTCGCATAGCGGCAGATGCACCCCCTCGGCGGCGCGATAGGCGCAATAGTCGTCAAAGCTCATTTGCACGTCATCATTGTATAAGCCCGATGTACACCCTATCAGCCCACCCGCCATCATCAGCATAATCATCACCGTGATCGGTGCCAGCATCCGCGCATTGCGGGCGAAGATACGACCTGCGCCGATCCGGCCAAGCCAAGCCAGCCGATTTTGCCAAGCCAGCCGATATTGGTGATGCGAAATATATCTGCCTTGCCGCATGATGCCCCCGCGCATATCGCTTCTGGCGACCCGAAGGCAAAGGCGGTGCATGTAACCCGATCATGAAAATGGCCACCCTGGTATCAGGCCGGCCACAACACAACTTTACTTCTATGACATGCATATCAGCGAAGTTCCTGCTTATTCCCCAGAGGGTATTTTATTCAGCAGGCGACCCGACAAGGGGTCGCTAATACGCATATCTAGAAGTCGTGCTTGTGGCACCTCAACCATACGAAGCGACCCATTGGATGGCAAATCCGGTGTCGCCTTGGCATGAATATTCAGGATTCATGCGGGATTGCGGCCAGCCGACTTCACATCAAAAGGTTAATTTGAGCATTAATTTACTCAACTCAGTCCGCAGAATGGCACCATTAACCATTTGTTAACACCCCTCACGCTATGGTGATGGGGTTAGGCACGAAATTGAGGGGTTGGGCGATGGGAATTCAAGACATGCAACTTGAAGATTGGATTAATATTGGAATGATATTGGCACCATTTGCGATTATGTATTTTCCACACAATAGAGAAAAATGGACTAGGTCAATTGCGGATAGTAATTGGATACTCCCGTTCACATATTTGATCCTGTTTTTATTTGTCCACTTCGCTCTGATCAAGCACGGTGTTTATGAAGATAAGATCAAGAAGTGGCAAGATGTGTTCAAAGAGCCGCATTCAACATCCATAATGATTGGTGCGGCGATAGCACCAGCCTTTGCAATTCTGGGGCTACTGTATGCAAACAGGCGATATAAGCTTGCGTCAGAGCAGATCACTTTACAAACCACAACAATGGATCAACAGCGTTTTTATGATGCGGTCAAACTTTTAGGAGATGATAGGGAGTATTTGCAACTAGGTGCGCTAAATGCGATCAGACA
>NZ_CAXBVX010000111.1:0-6184 GCF_963979125.1 uncultured Candidatus Puniceispirillum sp. | reverse complement strand
CTGATGCGGCTTTGCGTGGTACGCTATTTCATAATGTGCTTGCTGATTTTACCCGTACATTTCCATCTGGGTCATTGCCTGATAACGCCTATGCGACATTACTGGCTATTGGTAAGGCGCATTTTGCTGACCAGTGGTCAACGCCCGCTATCCGGTATTTCTGGTGGCCTCGGTTTGAGATGGTTGCAGGTTGGATTATAGAGACCGAAAAGCAACGCCGGAGTGATCTTGCATATATATATGCTGAACAGAAAGGTAGCACCATATTGACGGGGCCAGCAGGTCCTGTTGAACTATCGGCACGTGCAGACCGGCTGGAAAAAACCAAAGACGGGGCATGGCATATAATTGACTATAAAACCGGCATTGCCCCGTCAAAGCGTAAAGTGGCTGCTGGTCGCGCCACGCAGTTATTGATCGAAGCGCTAATCGCATGGGATGGCGGTTATGACGATCAGCTAGGCTGTGACATAGCCAAGATGCAATATTGGAAACTAAGCGGTCGGAAAGGCAAGATTGGCGACATTGATGATGTGTTACCTGATGACATAACACCAGAAAATACGCGTGCAATGATGCAGGCGCTTATCACCCTTTATGACAATCCTGACATTGCTTATCCAGCTGAACCAAATACCAAATATAAGCTGACCTATAATCCCTATAGGCATCTTGCACGGATAAGTGAATGGCAACAGGAGGGGCATGATGAATGATCTCATTCAGCGTGCCAGTGTCGAACAGGCGCGTGCATCCGATCCACAGGCGTCGGTCTTTGTCTCGGCGAATGCCGGAACGGGTAAAACGAAATTACTGACCGACAGGGTTCTACGTTTGCTTTTGTCGGGTGCCACAGCAGATGGCATTTTATGCGTCACCTATACGCGCGCGGCGGCGGCCGAGATGCGCAACCGTATTTATACACGGCTTGCTCAATGGGCAATTATTTCGACAGCTGATCTGACCATAGATTTGCAATCAATGGGAATCATGGCGCCAACACAGGCGAATATCCGTCTGGCGCGTATGTTGTTTGCCAAGATACTGGATAACGACAGTGGTCCTCGCGTTGAAACCGTTCATTCATTCTGTCAGTCAATTTTGCGCCGTTTTCCGATTGAAGCAGGTATTGCTCCCAATGCGAGTCTGGCAGATGACGCCGAGCAAGGTCGTCTGAAATCTATCGCCAAAGTTGCGGTGATGAACAGCTTGGAATCCAAAGTCCAAATGGCTGTGGCAACTATTGCCAATCAAAGTTCTGAAGACCAGGCAACCGAAATTCTTGCTGAGTTTTTGCGACAAGTGCCCAATCTGGATGATGACGATATAATATCGCAATTACAGGTGCATTTTAGGGATGATCTTGGCGTGCCGAATGCTGATTTTGTTGAACAGCAAATTGCAGATACACTGGCAAACATTGATGTTGAGGCATTGCGTGCGGCGGCGGCGACCTTGCAAAATGCCAAAACGGAATCTCAACGTGAACGTGGCGCGGCTTTTTTTGCATGGCTGGCACTTGATAGCGATATGCGTATAACCAGACTAGATGTGCTAGTTGACGCGCTGTTTACGGCAAATGGCCCCCGTTCAGAACGCAGCCTATCTAATGCTGCCGTTCGTGCCGAATATCCACCTGTTGTTGATGTTCAACTTGCTGTCATAAATATATTGATCCCAATTTTGCACATGACAGCAACGGATCGATGCCGTGAGTTAACCGAGGCAATATACATATATGGTGCCGCGTTTCAGCGTCACTATCAGCGTTTAAAAGAAAGCCGTGGTCTGCTAGATTACGATGATCTTATCACCGTCACCAATCGGCTTCTTGAACAAAGCGAGGCTTCACAATGGGTCGCGTGGAAACTTGATAACGGCATTGATCATGTTCTTGTTGATGAGGCCCAGGATACAAGCCCTGCACAATGGACTTTGTTAAGTCGTCTTGTTGAGTCATTTTTTGATGGCAGTGATATGCCTGTAGCTGTCAATGCGGATTACGCAGAGGTTGGAAAGGGGGGTAGCCTGCCACGGAGTGTCTTTGCGGTTGGTGATTTCAAGCAGTCGATCTATTCGTTTCAAGGTGCAGACCCGAAAGTGCTTGGCCAAAACCGGGCATTGTTGCGTGATAAAGCTGATTCTGCTGGGATTGATTTTCGCACTTTATCCTTGTCAGTATCGTTCAGATCAACGTCACCTATACTTGGTCTTGTCAATGGTTTGATCCCTGATCTTGATGGTATTCAGGATTTTGTCAGCCATGATTTGGCACGCCTTAATAAAGGTGGGTTTGTCGAAGTCTGGCCTCTTATCGACGCGCTTGTTGCTGATGAAAAGATAGAGGGTTTTGTACCTGCTGACATATCCTCAATGCAAAGCGCCTCGGCCATAGCGGCAAGCCATCTGGCGCAAACACTAAAATCATGGATTGGGATCCGGCCTTTGCCATCATCTGACGCTGATCATGGATCAAAAACGGTCAGGGCAGGTGACATTCTTATTTTGTTGCGTAAGCGCGATGTTTTTTTTGAACAGGTGTTGGTTGCACTTCAAGAACAAGGGGTTGCTGTTGCGGGTGCTGACCGCATGCGGCTTGTGGATCAAATTGAAATTCAGGATTTACTGGCCTTGGGTGATGTTGCGCTTTTGCCTGACGATGATTTGCAACTTGCTGCGGTCCTGAAATCACCTTTGTTTGGCATCAGTGAAGACCAACTGTTTGATCTTGCCCATGACCGGGGATCGCACAGTTTATTTCATCAACTCATGCGCTATCTGGGCAGTAATAAATCGCTTGGCCATATTGCCGACCGTCTTGAACAGTGGTGTAACATGGTCGATAGGGGGTCAGTTTTCTCTTTCTACAGTAATGTTCTTGTTGATGGTGGCCGTGATAAATTTCGTGCGCGCCTTGGCTCGTCGGTTGATGAGGCACTTGATCATTTTCTGGCAGTTGCACAAAGCTATGGCGAATCTGGCGGGGTTTCTCTTACGGCCTTTCTGGCAGCAGTACGCGCTGGTGGCGGTGAAGTAAAACGCGATATGGATGCTGGTAATGTGGATGAAGTGCGCGTCATGACTATTCATGGTGCCAAGGGGCTTGAAGCACCTATTGTAATTTTGCCTGATATGTTGCGGCATAGCGCGCCCCATTCATCGCTGACAACAGGTGAAGATAAACAGTTTGTCTATTGGGAAGCAGGCAGTCGTTTGCGGCCTCCCTTTCTTGAAGCGGCGCGCCAGAAAACAAGTGATTTACGTGCCGAAGAAGATAACCGCTTGCTGTACGTGGCTTTGACGCGTGCACGCGATGGGCTGGTAATAGGAGGATGGGAAAAACAGAATTCACGGTGGCTTGAAAATAGTCCCTATAGCAGGATAAAGGCATATTTAGCAGCACATCCGGATGTCATTGAAGATGAGGGTGGCGTCTTGCGTCATATTGTTGAGACTGTCTCTGAAACTGTATCTGAGTCTGAACCCGCATCCTGTTCAAAGCCTGATGGCGACGCACAAACACATGTTCCAGCTATGGCAAGAGAACCAACTGATACCAGCTGGTTGCACCAACCAGCACCCGACTTGCCGCCTGATAGTCGTCCATTGCGACCATCGGAACCAGCCAATCTTTATGCGGCGCATCCATTGGGATTTGGGATGATAGATAGCAGAAGCCAAGCTGTAGCTCTTGCACGCGGACGGCTTGCACACCGTTTATTCGAGGTCTTGCCAGTAATGCCTCAGGATCAGCGTCATGCTGTTGCAGAACGAATGATCGCGGCGGTTGACATGTTGACACCTGATCAAGGAGAACAGCTTAAAAGTGAGGTTTTTGTAATTTTGAATGATCCGCGCTTTGTCGATCTGTTTGGCGCTGATGCGCTTGCCGAGGTGCCTGTGACTGGCATGGTGCGTGATCGGGGTGTGTCTGGGCAGATTGACCGACTTTACGTTGGTGATGACATCGTCATTCTTGCTGATTTTAAAACTGGAATTATGCAAGATGTTGAGCCTCCCGAAGCCTATCAACGTCAAATGGCACTTTACGCGGCTTTGATTGCAGAAATTTTTCCTGACAAGCCAATTGTGTGCTGGCTCATTTGGACCGAAACAGCTAGGCTTCAGGAAATAACCGATACAATGCGCGCTGCGGCGCTCGGGCGTGTTTTTGGTGAGATTGAAACCAGCTTATAATTAATTCACTTAGCAAGGTAAACAAGGTAGGAAAACCATAATGGCGACAACAAAGACAACTGATAGTGATTTCTCGACGCAGGTTTTACAAGCTGATAAACCAGTGCTTGTTGACTTCTGGGCAGAATGGTGTGGTCCATGCAAGGCGATTGGCCCTGCGCTTGAGGAAATATCTGAAACTAAAGGTGATAGCCTTTCAATCGTAAAACTGAATATTGATGAAAATCCGCTTACCCCACAGCAATATAATGTACGCGGCATTCCAACTTTGTTAATTTTTAAAGATGGCGCTGTTGTTGCTGAAAAAGTTGGTGCTTTGCCAAAGTCGCAACTCGAAAACTGGATTGATCAATCGATTTAACATTGGGGCTCTTGGCCCAACATCATAATCCATATCTGGTCGGCTCCAGATATTTGAAGCGCTACTTGTGTCAAACGGGTAGCGTTTTATTTTCTTTTAGAATATGCCCTGCCAGATACAGCGATCCACAAATAATAACAGGCTGGTTGGTATCAGCGTGCGTTAAGGCTTCCTGTATCGAACCCACAGGTGATGCGGCAAGCTCTATAGATAATGCCGAAGCAGCTAGTTCGTTGGCTGTAAGAGATGCAGGCTGATCAGGGATAGTCAACGTATAGACATGTCCAGCAATGCTACTTATGGGTGCCAAAAATTCGCTTGGATCACGTGTGTTTAACGCGCCACAAATGACTGTCCATTGGCCATCATGAATTTCGGGAAGCGCGGCTGCCAGTGCTTTTGCCCCATGTGCATTATGGGCACCGTCTAGCCAAATTGACTGATCTGGCAAAAGGGCGGTTAGGTCACCCTTATCCAGTTTCTGTATCCGACCTGGCCATGTGGCATTGCCAAGCCCGGCAATAATGGTCTCGGGTGCCAGATTATGACTGGAACCAAGCGCATGAATAAGTGCGGCGGCGGCAAGGCTGGCATTATCAATCTGATGCGCGCCTAGCAAGCTGGGTTTTGGCAGTGACAGTTCGGTTTCAGACAGGTGCGTATTGTCAAAGGCAAGTGTTATGCGCCCATCAGCGGTCTGACGCCCATTGAAATCGATTGCCGCGCTGTAAAGCTGTGCACCAATGCCAGAAGCATGCGCGACAATTTCATGCGCCACAATTGCCTCTTGTTGGGCGCTGAAACAAGGCGTGTTGCTGCGCATGATGCCTGCCTTTTGCGAGGCGATTGTTGCCAGATCTTTGCCCAGAAAATGCTCATGGTCGCGTGCAATAGGCGTGATGATTGTCGCCAACGGTGCATCCAGAACATTGGTCGAATCAAGGGTGCCGCCAAGCCCCGTTTCCAATAATAACAAATCTGCATCACTACGTGAAAAGGCCAGCATGGCGGCGGCGGTTGTTACTTCAAAAAAGGTGACTTCATTAGTGCCATTGACGGCTTCGACTTCCTCTAGAAGATCAGCTAGCGCGCCGTCGCTGATTAATGCGCCTGCCAGTCGGATACGTTCGTTAAATCGGCATAGATGCGGTGAGCTATAGACATGAACGCGTAACCCGCATCCTTCGGCCATTGCGCGCATATTGGCAATGACTGACCCTTTGCCATTTGTGCCTGACACGTGAATTGTGGGTGGTAATGCCTGATGTGGATTGCCCAGTCGCTTTAAAAGCGCAAAGGTTCGATCAAGCCCCAGATCAATAAGCTTTGGATGCAGTTCGGCAAGCCGGTCAAGTGCATGTTGCGCGCGCAACGCATCATGCGCACACTCGCCACCAGTCTGGCTGGATGCAGATTCAAAAGGATGAATACCGGTCATTAAGCCGCCTTGCTATTTCCCATCAGGAAGTCAAGGATTCGACCAATATAAGTGCTTTGATCACTTCGAGCCACAACACTGTCAACCATTCCATGCTCTTGCAGATATTCTGCAGTCTGAAAATCATCAGGCAGTTTTTCACGAACTGTTTCTTCAATCACGCGCCGTCCACCAAACCCGATAATGGC
>NZ_CAXBVX010000110.1:0-6324 GCF_963979125.1 uncultured Candidatus Puniceispirillum sp. | reverse complement strand
CGGCTGGATGTAATGCTGACAGCATTGCACGAATACACGCCCCGGCTGGCCTTGATATTGGGTCAAAGAATCCGGCAGACATCGCCATATCTATTCTGGCCGAATTAATAGCAACACGGAACGGCAAATGACAGGGCGCAAAATAACCGCGATCATGCTTGCCGCTGGCCTATCCAGACGCATGCTGACTGGCACCAAATTACTGGCCCCTTTGGGCGGCGCACCATTGATCCGGCATAGTGTGAAAAATCTGTGTAAAAGTAATTTTGACAACATCATTGTTGTGACTGGCTATAAAGCCAATGCGGTCATTGAAGCGCTGGATGATCTACCTGTTACAATCATCAAAAACCCCGATTACACCGATGGCCAGGCCAGCTCGGTAAAGGCTGGGCTAAAGGCCATTGCAAAAGACAGTGACGATATATTGATCGCACTAGGTGACATGCCGCTAGTGTCTAAAGCGCTGATCGACACATTATGCACAGCACATAAAGACAACCCCGACGCCGATAACAGCATCACCTTGCCATGCCATGCGGGGCAACACCGCAATCCTGTGATTTTTGGCAAGGCCTTTTTCGGATTACTGGCAACACTTGTAGGTGATGAAGGCGCCCGCCAGATCATTAGTGATCATGACAAGTCAATTACCCACATTGACTGGCCTGACAAAACCGAGTTCATGGATGCCGACACACCGGACATGCTAGCCGCGATCAGAACGCATTTCGATGCGCATTTGCCCTGACGTGCGATCACAGATCGCTTCTTTATATATAACCTGAATTCTGGCCTAAAAGAACGCCTGCAGGCCGGTTTGTGCGCGCCCAAGGATCAACGCATGCACATCATGCGTTCCTTCATAGGTATTCACCGTTTCCAGATTCTGTGCATGGCGCATGATATGATAACCAATCTGGATACCATTACCGCCATGCATGTCGCGTGACGCCCGCGCAATATCTAACGCCTTGCCACAATTATTACGCTTCATGATCGAGATCATTTCCGGCGCAAAACGGCCTTCATCCATCAACCGCCCAACGCGCAAAGCACCTTGCAATCCCAGCGAAATCTCGGTTTGCATGTCAGCCAGCTTTTTCTGGAATAATTGGGTTTGTGCAAGGGGACGGTCAAATTGCTTGCGATCAAGACCATATTGACGCGCGCGATGCCAGCAATCTTCTGCCGCGCCCATAACGCCCCAGCTGATGCCATAACGGGCGCGATTAAGACAGCCAAACGGTCCTTTTAACCCTTCAACATGCGGCAGTATCGCATCTTCGCCTACCTCGACGCCATCCATAACAATCTCACCTGTCACTGACGCACGCAAAGACAGCTTGCCACCAATTTTTGGTGCCGATAGTCCGGCCATGCCTTTTTCCAGAATGAACCCTTTGATCTTGCCATCATGCGCATCCGAATGTGCCCAGACAACAAACACATCCGCGATAGGCGCGTTTGAAATCCACATTTTTGACCCTGAAATCCGATAACCATTGGCGGTTTTTTCAGCCCGCGTTTTCATGCCTGCTGGATCTGATCCGGCATCTGGTTCGGTCAGACCAAAACAGCCAATCATGTCGCCACTCGCCAGTTTCGGCAGATATTTCAGGCGTTGTTCTTCTGAACCATATTCATAAATCGGAAACATCACCAAAGATGATTGTACGGACATCATCGAACGATAGCCTGAATCAATGCGCTCTACTTCGCGGGCAACAAGGCCATAGGCAACATAGCTAGCACCAATACCACCATATTGTTCGGGTATTGTGATCCCAAGCAGTCCAGTTTGCCCCATCAAACCAAATAACTCTGGCTCGACAGTCTCGTTCATATAGGCATTTTCGACCCGCGGCAACAGATGCTCAGCCGCAAAGGCGGCGGCGGAATCGCGGATTAATCTTTCGTCTTCCTCAAGCTGGCTATCCAGCAGAAACGGGTCATCCCATACAAAAGGCTGCATCTTCGACATAACGGTCTCCAGAACCAAAATCACCTGATCGTAAATGGTATTTTATGCGGCATCTTTCAAGCACCCTGACATCCCTGCGCAAAAACCGCCGATCATATATCTCTTATCTAAATCTCACGTATCAGGGGCAATTTTACCATAGCGCGCAAATAGCGTGACAGCTACACTTCTATTATGGCGCCTTCAATTTCGACAACTTCATCATTTGCTATTCTGTGCCGTTCATGCGGGCAGGCTGGATTCATTGGTGATGATGTAGCCCCAACAACCTGTCCGGCATGTAACGGGCATGACATAAGAAGCCACCCCGAAATGTTCGATCTGAACATTGCCCATATCGATTGTGATGCTTTTTATGCGTCAGTTGAAAAACGCGACAATCCAGAACTTCGCAACAAACCTGTTATTGTTGGTGGCCGCGAACGTGGGGTTGTGGCGGCAGCTTGCTATATTGCCCGAAAAGCTGGCGTTCATTCCGCCATGCCGACATGGCACGCGATGAAAAAATGTCCTGATGCAGTTGTTATCCACCCACGGATGAGTCACTATGTTACTGTCAGTCACCAGATCCGTGACAAGATGTTCTCACTAACACCGCTGGTTCAGCCTGTTTCCATTGATGAGGCTTTTCTTGATCTAAGCGGTACACGCACCTTGCATCGCTGTAGTCCGGTCGAAGCACTGGTGCGCCTTCAACATGAAATCCGTGATGAAATCGGCATCACTGTATCGATTGGATTAAGTGGTACAAAGTCACTGGCAAAAATGGCATCTGATCGTGACAAGCCAGATGGGTTATTCATCATTGGCATGAAAGATGTTGATAGCTGGCTGGCGGGACAGGATCTTGGCGTTCTATATGGTTTGGGTAAATCAGCAATCGCGCGGCTGAACGCTGCTGGATTTTATACATGCGGCGATCTGGCCAATGCGGATATGCAGGCGCTTCGCATTGTGCTTGGCAAACAGGCTGGCCAGATTCAGGCACTTGCCCGCGGTATTGACCCGCGCCCAGTTGCTAACAATGCCGCAGCCAAAAGCATCTCAAGCGAGACCACATTTAATAAAAACCTATCCAGCTTTGATGATCTGGAAGCCGAACTCGAAGCTCTATGTGTGAAAGTCTCAACGCGCCTCAAAGCCAAAAATATCAGCGGATCACGCCTGATCATAAAATTGAAACGTGCCAACCATCAGATATTAACCCGAAGCAAGACCATGCAGACCAGCACTAACAAAGCACATATCCTGTTTGCCATTTCGCGCGACCTTGTCAAAGCCGAAGTTGCACCAAATCGTACCTATCGTTTGCTTGGTGTTGGTGTCGATCAATTTGGTGATGTGACACCGGATGCCAGCCTCTTTGATATGTTCGAGATGGATGATGATCGAGCTGACCGGCTTGAAGACGCGCTTGATACAGTGTCGCGCAAACTTGGCCATGACGCGGTGATGAGCGGACGACGCTTTCAACGCACCAAAAAACCAGATAAACCAAAATGATGTCTGGCTTTTATATATTTCTTGCACTTGGCGCGGCTTGTGGCGGGTTTATCAATGGACTGGCTGGATTCGGTACAGCCCTATTTGCACTTGGTTTCTGGCTTCATATCATGCCACCTGTGCAAGCGGTTGCGATAACCTTGGCTGTATCCATTACAGTTGGTGTGCAGGGTGTCTGGGTGGTGCGCACCGCGATCCGTAACAATTACCGGCGCTTATTATGGTTTCTTATACCGGGCATTTTGGGTGTTCCTATTGGCGTGGCCAGCCTAACCTATCTTGATGCCACTATTCTGAAGCTTGTCATTGGCGTCATATCCATCATCTATGGTTTGTTTTTTCTGGCACAGCGATCCTTGCCGCGCGTGACCTGGTCAATGCCTGCGGCTGATGCGCTGGTTGGTTTCATATCAGGAATTTTTGGCGGTGCCGCCTCTCTGTCTGGTGCGTTGATGATGATGTGGAATGCGGTACGCGATTGGGAAAAAGCCGAAATTCGCGCGGTTCTGCAACCATTCAATTTTGTGGTTTTGTCACTTGGCACAGCGATGCTGGCATTTAACGGTGCCTATGACATACAGACACTTTCATATCTGGCAGTTGCGATACCGGTGGCACTATTATCCGCACAAGCTGGCATTGCCTTATTCAGGCGCATGCAAAATGACGCCTTTCGACGTCTGCTTATCATCATGATGCTGATGTCGGGGTGCGTTCTTGTGCTTCGCAACCTTGCCTAAAGGCCGCTAATTTGTGACAGCATATCATCAAGCATGATATTGGCCTGATCGCCTGTGATCTTGATCTTGTTCATCACCTTGGTCTGCAACCCCATCTCGAATTGCAGATTGCGCCCCTGTGACGACAAACCGACCTTGCCTGTTTCGACAAGCTCGGCAAGGCCAGATGCCTGCAACCGCGCACCATCATCCATATCTATGTCAAAGTCACAGCACAGACGGATGAAATGCTTGAAATCGTCAAACCCACAATCAGGGTTGTTCTCGGCGAAAATATCCAGTGCCTTCAGCATTTTTTGCGACGTCAATTCGCGCTGTTCCGTTTGCATATCTAGCTGATGCGCCATATTGACGGTGATCTTTTTGACAAGCTCGATCTTATCTTCACTCATCGCCTTGGGCGTATCATGAACCATGCACAATGTGCCAAGCGCATAATTATCCTTGTTAATGACCGGAAAGCCGGCATAGCCCTTTTTCAGCCCGGCATTCTTGATATTTGGGAAATCCTTGAACTGTTCACTTTCACTTAAATCCGGTGCCATGAGTGGATCAGTACTCAGCAAAACATAGGAACAAACATTATGAACATCGCGGACGCTCTTGCCTTCAGTTTCCCGTCCGGCAGCCGCGATATGGCATTGAAAATCGGCATCAAACAGGCTGAATGTCGCAGTGTCAAACCCCGTAATATCCTTCGCCAGATCACAATATATCTGGAAAAGATCGCCTTGGTCGTTATCCAACATTCCCGTTTTCACAACAGCTTGGGCACGTCGTTCTTCATTAGCGGGTCTTGGTGCCAATTCAACAGTCATTACATGCTCCTTAAAGCAACAGGGATTCAGCTCACGCCAATCATATTTTTAAATTATGTTTAACTAATAAAAAACATTGGCATAGCTTTGCACCCTTTTCAATATGCCCCAGACCATCAGGCTTGATAAAATCTGCAAGATAGGTCATAAAAAAGAAACCGTTGGGGTGTTCGTGTGAACTGAGAGGCCGTCTGGCCAACCCATAGAACCTGATCCGGGCAATGCCGGCGTAGGAAACGGATAGTACTCCGCTCTTATACCGTAATCGCTCGTCGACATAGCTGACGAAATGTAACTCTATGAGCGAAATAGTTCTGACAATTGCAGGCTCTGATAGTGGTGGCGGGGCTGGTATTCAGGCTGATCTGAAAACCTTCAGCGCTTTAGGCGTCTATGGTGCCAGCGTCATCACGGCTGTGACCGCCCAGAACACCAGAAGCGTAACCGCTGTTCACCCGATTCCGGTGGATGTGATTGCCCAACAGATCGAAGCGGTGCTGTCCGATCTTGATGTCAAAGCCATCAAAATCGGCATGTTGGCAACCTGTGACGTGATCGATGTGGTCGCTGACAGCCTCGCCAATTTTGCTGGTCATATCGTGCTTGATCCGGTGATGATCGCCAAGTCAGGTGACGCCTTGCTGGCTGATGATGCGGTCGCATATCTGCTGAAAAAGCTGGTGCCGCGCGCAAGTCTGCTGACACCCAATTTGCCCGAAGCCGCGCATCTTCTGGGGGTCACACAAGCTGATGATGCAGCGCAGATGCAGATGCAGGGCGAAGCTTTGCTTGCCAAAGGCGCCAAAGCCGTGCTGATGAAAGGTGGGCATGGCAGTGCTGATATATGCACCGATATTTTGTTTCACGTGAAACATTCGCCATTACGCCTGACCGCGCCGCGTCTCAATACTGTCAACACGCATGGCACTGGTTGCACCTTGTCTTCAGCCGTAGCAGCAGGTCTTGGGCGCGGCCTGGATATGGCCAATGCGGTAACTGTCGCACATGCCTATCTGCAAGGGGCGATCAAGGCAGCTGACGATCTGAATATCGGCAGTGGTCATGGGCCTGTTCATCACTTTCATAAGTTGTGGCATCATGAATAATATTTCTATCATTGGTGGCGGTGTTGCCGGACTTTGCATTGCTAGCGAGCTTGTTGCTCGCGGCGTTCATGTGCGCATTTATGACAAAGCTGGCAAGCCTGGCCCGCATGGCTGTTCTTGGTGGGCAGGCGGGATGCTGGCACCTTTTTGCGAGTCCGAAAGCGCCGAAGAAC
>NZ_CAXBVX010000109.1:0-6515 GCF_963979125.1 uncultured Candidatus Puniceispirillum sp. | reverse complement strand
ACCATCCCTTTACCCCCGGTATGACTAGATTGCCTTGCGCATATTCCAAAGCTGTACATATTGTTAATGTAACCACGGCGGCGGCTGAAAAAAATGCTAGCATTACAAGTGGCGACATAACAATTCTGCGGCTTAGACCAACGGTGTAGCCAGCATAGCAAAGACATGCAACCAGCATCAAAAGGTCTCCGATGTTAAACTGGACGGTCTTTAACACGCTGATCGAGCCACCGCTTACCAACAACACCACACCCCCCAGCGATAGGCTGAGGCCACAGATTTGCAGAAAGCTGACTTTTGTCCGTAATACAACAAGACCGATAATCATGACGAAAGCTGGGATAGAGCCTTGCGTAATGCCAAGATTGACCGCTGTTGTATATTGTGCTGCCAGAATGAAAAAAACGGTAAATCCCGCCATGCCAAAGGCGCCCATCATAAACACCCAGCCAAACCGTTTTTTCACCGCTGGTATTTGTAACACTATTTGCTTCCGGCAAAAGACAATCAACACCAGCAGGCACATAATCCAGCGCAATTCCATCAACAACATCGGTGAAATTTCATTGACCGAAACACGTGCCGCAATCGTATGACCAGCCCACATTACGGTTGCCAACGTCAAAACCACATGTGGCGTATTCCATAACTGTAAAAGAAAAGCCGGCATCATATACCCATCTGATATTGTCAGCCCATAACGGAACCATCTAAGCAATCATTCTGCGCATATTTCAGGACAACATAATAGATATAAAAATGCCCCGGCGTTAACCAGGGCATTTATCTGATGTTTGATTGGTAAGAATTAGCAAGCCTTTAATAAGGCTCTAAATTGTGACCATTACTTGAACTTCTTGATCTCGCCGCTTTCCAAGCGCGCCAAATAAGAATTCATTTCGGCACGAACAACTGGCGCGAGGAAATATAGTCCGAGGATATTAGGCACACAAATCAAGAAGACCAGTGCATCAGAAATATCCAGCAAAGGCCCAAGCTGAACCATACAGCCCAAGGCAACAAATCCACAGAAAATCACCTTGTAGATAGTCTGCCCCTTTTCGTCTTCACCAAACATATATGTCCATCCCTTAAGCCCGTAATAGGACCAAGAAATCATGGTTGAGAACGCAAACAGAATGGCCGCGAACGCAAGCGGATACGGGAACCATGAGAATTGTCGCTCGAATGCTAATGACGTCATAGCAATGCCTTTTGCATCACCGGCAAAGCTAGGATCAGCAACCTGAGATGTACCAATGACAAGCGCTGTGATCGTACATATCACAATCGTATCAATGAACGGCTCAAGCAAAGAGACATAGCCCTCGGTAACAGGCTCATCTGTGCGGACAGCGGCATGCGCGATAGACGCTGAACCAATGCCAGCTTCGTTCGAGAAGACAGCACGTTGGAAACCGATAATCATCGCACCAAGCGCACCACCTGTTACACCCTCACCAGTAAAAGCACCTGTAAAGATATTGGCTACTGCTTGTGGAATGGTCGCATAATTCAGGAAGATAACGATCAAGGCGAAAAGACAGTAAAACACAGCCATGAACGGAACAACCTTCTCGGTCACCTTGGCGATCGATTTAATACCACCGATAATCACGGAAAAAACGACAGCCGCCAGAACAAGACCAACAAGCCATCCTAAACCATCAAGGGCACCACCCGTGACATGGTTTAACTGCACATAAGCCTGATTGGACTGGAACATATTGCCAATGCCAAGCGCGCCAATGAAAATACCAATCGCATAAAATGTTCCGATAAATTTACCAAACCCTTCCATGCCACGGTCAGCAAAACCTTTTTTAAGGTAATACATGGGGCCACCCGAAACCGATCCATCTGGATTTTCATTACGATATTTAACACCTAGCGTACATTCGACAAACTTGGTGGACATGCCTAGAAAACCGGCAACAATCAGCCAGAAAGTTGCCCCAGCACCACCAACAGTCACCGCAACGGCGACGCCACCGATGTTACCGATACCAACCGTACCTGAAACCGCTGTCGCTAGCGCCTGAAAGTGAGACACCTCACCTGCACTATCGGGATCAGCATAATCACCACGTACTAATTGAATGGCATGCTTAAACCCTCGAAGATTTACGAAACCCATATAAAAGGTAAAGAAGACAGCACCCGCAACAAGCCATAGTACGACGACTGGCAACTGGGCACCAAAAATCGGAATTTTGAAAAATACTATTTGGCCAATTAGAACGGCAATTGGCTTTGTCATATTGTTGATAGCTTCGTCAATTCCCGCATGCGCCGAAGTTATAAACAGTAGCGATAAAAGTAGTGGAAGGATAAAGCGATGCATTGATAAATTCCCCCTTTTTTAACTTTGCAACCATGATGATCCTTGCGGATATCATGGTACAACTGTGATTGGGACTTCAGATGTCTGAATGAGGCTTCCCGCCACACTTCCAAACAACAGTGATTTGATTCCTGATTGTCCACGACGGCCAATTACGATTTGATCTACATTATGTTTTTTAGCGAGTTCATTTAGCGTTTCAACCGGTGCTCCATGGCGAACGATGGACTCAGCTTTGATATTATGACCTGCAAGTTTTTCCATTGCCGGGTCAATAATCGTCTTTTTGGCGCGTGAAATTTCACCTTCACGCCGCTTATGCCGCTCAGCATTTTCTTCTGGTGTATTGAATGAATATGGAGACCATTCGATGACATAAGCGACAACTAGCTTAATACCGCGATCTTTGACCTGAGCTATAGAATATTCCAAGGCACGGTCACCACCTTGACTACCATCAACTGCAAGTAACATGCATTGTGTCATAACCAACTCCTCAATTAGCGCGCACAGGTCGAAAGATTCTCCTGTGAGCAGACGTAACAGAACGAAACGGTAAAACAAAATAATGGTAAATTAGAAAAGCAATCTATAGTTTTAACTTTGTAACGTAACTATGATTTACCTACCTGACTTTCATAGTTTAAAACCAAAGTGTCAATAATCACAAAATAGCAAATACATATAAATATACAACTATTCATATAATAAAATGATATGAGAGCACAACGCAACAGACTGCGTTTCCGACACCATAGAAAAGCTTGCCACAACGTTATAGCTATTGGCCTAGCAGATTTATTGTCACATAGAATTAGCTTGTGGTGACACCACGCAGGCGGTCTGACCGGCGACGTAATAACTCGATCACCGTAAGCAGAATTACAGACAATATGACAAGCAATGTAGCCACTGCCAGAATTGTCGGGCTGATCTGTTCACGAATACCTGACCACATCTGACGCGGGATCGTCCGTTGTTCAGGACTGGCAAGGAACAGCACGGCAACCACCTCATCAAATGAGGTGATAAAGGCAAACAACCCTCCAGAAATAACACCTGGAATAATCAACGGCATCTGCACCTTGAAAAAGGTCGTGATTGGCCCTGCCCCTAGCGAATTTGCAGCCCGCACCAAGGACTTGTCAAAGCCAACCAAGGTGGCTGTAACTGTGATGATAACAAATGGGGTGCCTAGCACCGCATGCGCCATAATCACACCTATATAGGTCTGACTAAGGTGAATTTTAGAGTAGAAAAAGAACATCCCCGCTGCCGTAATGACAAGCGGTACAATCATCGGCGAAATAAGTATCGACATGATAAGGCGGCGATAGGGCATTTCTTCACGGCTAAGGCCAACAGCCGCTAATGTGCCAAGTGCTGTCGATAGCAAAGTCGCACAAATACCAATGAAAAAGCTGTTCCGGATTGCCCGCATCCATTGCGCGTTGTTCCATGTATCGCTGATCCATGCCCAGTCAACTGGTGCATCTGGAACTTTCATACCATTGGTAAGAATGTCTTTGTACCAGCGCAACGAATAAGCTTCAGGATCAAATGACATCATACCTTCGGTAAAGCTGAAATATGGCGACACATTGAATGACAAAGGCAAGACAACAAGAATAGGCAGCATTAAAAACAGGAATACTAGCCCGCATATCACGCGGAACGTATAGTGCCAGATTCGTTCACCAGTCGTCGTATAAGGAGGAAGTTGTGCCATTTTCGCGTTATCCCAGCTTCATATTGTCAATGCCAATGACGCGATCATACGCCCAATACAGCAGCAAGACGCAACCAAGCAAAATGCCACCAAGAGCCGCCGCCAGCGACCAGTTCAGTGATTTTTGCATATGATAGGCAATCATGTTCGAAATCAATTGGCCATCCTGTCCACCAACTAGGGCTGGCGTGATGTAATAGCCAATCGCAAGAATAAAAACCAATAATCCACCCGCACCAACACCTGGAATTGTCTGTGGCATATAAATCTTGATAAACGCCACTGTTGGTGTTGCCCCAAGCGAACGTGCCGCCCGCATATAGGATGGTGGGATTGTTTTCATGACAGAATATAAAGGCAGGATCATGAACGGTAACAAAATATGCGTCATCGCAACGATAGTGCCTGTCATATTATAGATTAGCGAAAACCGCCCATCATCAGACGCAATTCCCACCCATACCAGCAAATCATTGATAACGCCTTGCGACTGCAAGATAGCAATCCATGCGGTTGTCCGAACCAGCAAGGATGTCCAGAATGGCAATAAAACCATAATCATCAAAAAGTTGGATGTTTTTAACGGTAATGTGGCCAGTAGATAGGCAACTGGATAGCCAAGGATAAGGCACATCAGCATGACACTGCCTGAAATCAAAAAAGTTCGGATGAACAGCTTTACATAAATCTGTCTGTTTTCATCAACCGCGACAAAATCACCTGTTACGGTCAGGGTTTTATCAACTGACGATGCATAAAATCCGGGCGTCAGGCTATCTGACGTCAATTTCATCGCTTGCCAATATTCGATATCTGCCCATTTGCTTTTGGTTTTAATAACACTTTCTTTAAACGGTGGCTTTAATTTATGCGCTTTGCGCGCCGTACCTGTAAATAATGAGCGTGCACCCGATAATTGCTGGTTCACGCGTGATCCCACTTTGCCAGCGGTTTTGTCCTTACGTGCCACTATCAGATCAGCCACAAGTGCCGCATACATGACTTCGGTTGGTTCGCTTTCACCATCCCATGCCGCCAGTTGAATGGTTGTTTCGGGCATAAGCCGTTCAAAGGTGTCATTATAAACCCCCTGCCACATCAGGGCAAAAATTGGGATAACGAAACTGGCCAGCACGAAACCGAACAGTGGCAAAACCAAACCTGCCGCCCGCAAGCGGCTCCGGAACATAGCTTGCGCCAGCTTTTTCTTCAGCGGCGTGCCATCGGCAGCCACGATTGCCGCATTGTCAGTATTTTTGGAAACGGTGTTCATAATATCTCAAATATAAATAAAAGAGGCGGTCATTAAAAAACAACCGCCTCGAATGTTTAGTCTTTACTTGGCCAACCAAGAATTGAAACGCTCGTTCAATTCATCAGCATTATCAGCCCAGAATTCAAAATCGTTTTGCAACGCATTTTTGAAGTTACCAGGTGCTGTTGGCATATGATCTGCCATGTTGATAGCTGCATTGTCATGGTAGGTACCAATCTTGGCTACTGAAGATGCACGCGCTGGACCATATGAAATCCAAGATGCTTGTGCAGCAAGCTGCTCAGTCGCTGTTGAGAAAGCAACAAAGTCCAAAGCGGCTTCTTTGTTCTTACTTCCTTTTGGAATGACCCACAAATCAAGGTCATAAACCTGACCGTCCCAGACCATTTCAAATGTCTGGTCTTCAGCCGCAACCGCGTTGAATACACGACCATTCCAGGCTGTTGTGAAAATCACTTCACCGTCAGCAAGCAGCTGTGGTGGCTGTGCACCAGCTTCCCACCAAACAATATCATCCTTGATGGTATCCAGTTTGGCGAACGCACGTGCAACACCTTCTTCGGTGCCTAGAACGTTATAGACTTCACTTGTTGGCACGCCATCAGCGATCAATGCGAATTCCAGAGTTACCTTTGGATTTTTACGCATGCCACGCTTGCCAGGATAGGCGTCAGCGTTAAAGAAGTCAGCCATAGTCTTTGGCGCATTCCAGTTACGAACCTTGCTTGAATCGTAAACATATACTGATGACCAGATGATGTTTGATACGGCGCAATCATGCAACGTACCAGGCAGGAAGTCATCTACCGCCGCCGTGCCATCAGGTGCTGCTGGCAACATGCCGTGATCGATTTCTTCAAGCAAGCCTTCGTCACAAGCGCGGATCGCGTCTGACAGTTCAACGTCAACAACGTCCCAAGTTACGTTACCAGACTCAACCTGTGCTTTGATCTCGGCAATACCCCCGCCGTAATCTTCAGACACAATTGATTTGCCTGTCTTTGCCATCCAAGGCTTGTGATAGGCTTCGACCTGGGATTTGGTGTACGCACCACCCCATGATACGACTGTCAGGTCTGCCGCAACAGCACTACCCGCCGTAAAAGCTGACATAGCCGCAATAGCGACCAGTTTATTGGTAAGTTTAGACATAGTATATTCTCCCT
>NZ_CAXBVX010000108.1:0-6802 GCF_963979125.1 uncultured Candidatus Puniceispirillum sp. | reverse complement strand
ACCAAGTGGCGTTACCGCAAAAACCTTGCCGCCATTAATGACAGGCTGAGCCAGATCGACAAGATTACTGCCGCCACTGCCAATCGAGGCTGACCATATCTTTTTCAACGGCAGATCAATGTCAAGATGGCCGCCAGAATGCGCGGCTGAACCACCTGCATGAGTCGCCGACGCCGAACCTGATGGCGCAGGCAAACCAGCGCCTTGGTCAAAAGCCGCTTGATCAGGCGTAATCGTGTCAACGCTGGCGAAAACCGCAATACGTTCACCTGGTAAAATGACTTCGGGCGGCGAACATGCCGACAATGCCAATAGCATCATGCCAGCCAAAGCCGATAATGATGCCTTACCCGATATAACAGCAAGATTCGGGACAAAAAACCTAGCTGGGGGCATGTTAAGGCGCATCTTCATTCATGTCTCCTAGAGGCTTTCACCTATGGTCAGCAATCAGGCGTTCAGGATATCCAGCATCCGCTGGGCGCGCTGGCGTAACGACTGAGGAATTTCGGTTAATTTGATAATCTGTTCAAGTTTGGCCTTGGCCGCGTCGATCTTGCCTGTCTGTAGGTCAAGTCCAGCACTTTGTTCAAGCGCCAACCCCTGCCATGTACCTGCCGCACCAATAAGCGGCGCAAGGCGGTCCTGTAAACTTTGGGCGCTGGCGTCAGCTGGAGCATTCATAACCGATAAAAGCTGGGCGAATTGCCGATATAGCGGATCAATGTTTTTGTCTTCGGCAAGCGCGTTATAGCTGGCTTGCGCGGCAACATAATCACCTGCTCTGGCCTCGGCGGCGGCAATCTGGAAGCGTGCCAGCATTTTATAGCCGTCGGTCAATTCATCGACATTATTATTAAGCGATGAAATCACATCATCGGCTTTTAATGACGTGTGATATAAATCAGCCGCCTTTTCAATCTGATTGGTAGAATAGATGTTATAGCCCTGATACCCACCAACGGCCAAAACAACCGCCATACAAGCACCAATTACATATTTACCATATTGTGCCCATAATAGCTGTGCACGATCTTTCTTCAGCTCTTCATCAATTTCATCAAAAATGTCAGCCATGAACCCAAACTTCGTCCTTGCATAATATGGCCATCACCTGATCGTCCAAATGCCACGACCCTGACGTGATAACCAGCCTAGATATAACCTTTAACTGGTCTTGGCATGACGCCATCATCCAGCAAATAAGCCACATCAATCATAAAAAATGCCAATGCTTTATTGACCTTGGCAAAAACCTGCCTCAACATAACCGTAATGCTTCGAAACAGCCACCACAAAAAATAGGTATAAAGGTACGTGTCTCAAGTTTCCAATCCAAAAAAATCCCGACGCCCACTTTATTTCACCCGTGGTGAGCTTGGACTCATACTTGCTGCCTACAGTGCGCGTGTCGCCGCCGGTGAATGGCGCGACTATGCATTGGATCATCTAATGGGGTCTGCTGCCTTTTCTATTTTTCGTCATACACATGAAACACCAGTCTATGTGATTGAGAAACAACAACGTCATCATAAAGAACGGCCACAATTTATTCTGCGCGATAACAAACGCGTTTTGTGCAAAGCATCAATGGTTCAAGACGTGATTAGTCACTTTAATAAATTACCGCGTCTGGTGTCAGGCTAGCCAAGACGTTAAAGCCTGAGATCACTGTTACCAATTTCGTAAAATCTTCGATCTGCTTATTTGGTGCTTGTTCAGCCACATAAAATACGTTAATCATAATTAGAACAAAACATGAACATTAATATGTTATGACATCTTTGACTTGTCAGGATAGGAGAATCAGGATGGGAGAATTCAAACGGCAACTTATCGTCAAAAGCGAACCTGTAAATCCTATGACCCTTGCTGATCTGGATGCAGATAATCAATATGTTTTGTGCTGGTGCAATCGATGTGGTCATAGCGCAGACATTGACCCAACGCCGCTTATCAGTCGCCTTGGCCCGCTATTTCCGGTGCCCGAACTTGGTGGACGTATGCGTTGCACACCCTGTCAGTCGCATGACGTCACAACATCGCCGGCGTGGCTTCATGATGCGGGACAGATCGCCGTGCATGGCTAAATAACATTTTACAACAAAGCATGCTTGCATGGTGCGGATGGATAGGTTAGGCATTTTAAACGTCTGGCCTTGATGCGCTTACATAGGTCAGCCGCCATAAAGGGTGTCTGGTTTTCATCAGATGCCAAGCAAATTGATGAGAAGGCAGACGCCATGAATGCAAGTGAAACAGCAAAAGTTCAACGCTATTTACGCCAGCGCTTTGGCAATAATAAATTGTCAATTGCCCGCCGCGAAAACAAGGAAGATTCAGCCGATCTGATGCTGGAGGATGAATTTATCGGCGTTGTGTTTCAGGATAATGAAGATGGTGAGACATGCTATCATGTTCAGATCAGCATTCTTGAAGAAGACCTTGAAGACATCGTCTAACCTGTTTGCAATCACGCAGATGCCGTGATCGCGGGCTAAATCCAGTTGCCCGCGCGCGCCATGGCAAGCGCCAGGATAAACATAATCACCGCTATGACTGTATCAAGCACACGCCATGCACCTGGCCGTTTCATATGGCTGGCAAAATAGCTGGCACCATAGGCAAGCCCGAAAAAGAAAACGAAGCTGGCGCTGGCAGCACCGCTTCCAAATAGCAGCTTGTCGATACCGTCAAATTGCAATGATACGGTGCCAACCAGAATCACTGTATCAAGATAGACATGCGGGTTGGCAAAGGTCAGCATCGCCGCCACCCCCAATGTAGGGATAACATCCAGGCTTTTAACCGCGCCTGCTTCGAGGCCGCCGCCGCCACGCATCACATCACGCAGACGCATCACCCCGTAAAGCGCCAGCCAGATCGCCGCCCCGCCAAACATCCAGTCGGTATAAGGTGTCATGATGTCGGCGATCAGCAACGACAGCCCGCCAACACCCGCAGCGATCAATAACGCATCAGACAGCGCACAGAACAACGCCACAGCAAACACATGTCTGCCGATCAATCCTTGACGCAGAACAAAGGCATTTTGCGCCCCGATCGCCAATATCAACGAAAAGCCAAGCGCAAATCCAGTAATGAAGGATGCAGGCATAGATAGATCTCACTTTATATCTGCCCATACTGCACGCCTTGGATAGGCAAGCAAGCAAAAGTCGAGGCTAAAACCAATAATAGCGGACAATGCCATAAGCATAGAGAAGCGCAAAAATGATGTTGATCCACTTCAATTGTGGCTCTGTATGAAGCCAGGCGCAATAAATCCAGATCAGGCAGAACGGCAAAGAAATCAACATTGTATAGGGATACCAGTCAAATATAACCGCAAGGGCACTCAACATGCCAAGCAGTAATGCAAATTGCTTTAGATATTTTTCCGCTGTTTCTGAAATCATATGTCCCCCATCACCGTTCGCATCAGAAAATGATTATCATAAGATTATTAAATTTTCACTAGATGTCAGCATTATTGTAGCTTGCGCAAATCATCATGATCCGCTGACAACGGCAAACATAATCCGCCCAGGAAAAAAGGTAAATACCCCCGTTACCACCAGCGCCAGCCAGAATAAATTTGCCATAATGCGTTGATGCTGGCGAATACGGCCTGTACGGGCGCACCAGATTGCCCGCGCCAATAAGGTGATTGTCAGCACCGATAGCAAATGAATCGGGCTAAATAATCCCCATAATTCAATCGAATGGATAAAGAAACCAGACGCCGCCACAAAAAACATCATGGCGCACCAGACATAACCAAGCCAGCGATGGCGTTTTGTGCCTTTGGGGCTGGCCAGTTGCACCCCGCCAATAAACAAGGCGGCAAACGCAACCAATGCATGCGGAGCAATTGGCATGGGCGCGCTCAGCAAAGGCGAAAGCGATGACATTGTCCTAGACGCTACCTTCAGCTTCGATCACAAGGATACGTGCCTCACCTTGTGGGTGCGCGACATGCTCGGTGCCAACAGATGCATAGAAAATATCACCAGTGGCCAGATCAACCGACATTTCATTGCCATTTTCACGATAGTACATGCGCACGTTGCCATCCAGAACGGCAAACACCTCAGCCCCGTCATTTACATGCCATTTATAGGGCTGATCCGTCCAATGCAGGCGCGTGGTGATGCCATTCATGCTGGCAATATCCAGCGCGTCCCATGCCCGTGATCCGGTAAATTCTTTGCTGCGAATAATATCCATATGCCAGCCTATGCGGCGTTAACCATATGGCTGAAGTGGATTTTTGAAATGTTGATGTGAGATGTTTAATAGTGAGTTGTGATATATGTCCGACTATGGCGTGATGCACGTTCATACGCATAAACCATCAGGCTGGTATATGCCCGAACTAATGCCGAACGTCTCTTTTAGGGCGTTTGACTATCTCACCATTACAGTTCTTGCATATATGGTTCATTTCTTTTCCGCAATTCATGCAGTAAGTGCATTCGAACGAACATATAAAAGCGTCAGAGTCATGTTCGAGCTTTGTTTCACATTTTTCACACTCTATTTTCATGTCCAACATTAAATCACCCCCAAGCACATGCAGTATGTTTAAAAGTGTTTGATTTTACCAAATTATTTTTACTTTAAAGGTCTGTTACTATTTCATACTCCGAATAATATCCATGCGGCTAACCTAAGGGCGTTAACCATCTGAAGAAAGGCACTTTTAAACAATCTGCCTACAATATGGAAACAGGCCACATTGCTTTGTGACAAACCTTAATGCTCTTGCCCATGTTGATCCCATGCCGCCAAAGCCTCATCCCAATATGGCATGGCATTGGTTTCGTAACCATATACTTTGCCGCTACCAATCTTTGAAAAATGTTGCATGGCTCTTACATGGCTTGGTGATGATCTATAAGCCAGCATATAGTCTTTTGACTGCCAGACAGTCAGCGTGTGCTGGACATGATGGCGTGACGTGAAAGCGCAAAGCAACACACCTTCGGCGTTCTGGGCGTGTCTGGATGCGGGAATTGTCAAGACCCAGAAACGTATCCAGCCCATGAACCCTTTTGGTTTAAGCCCAGTCACCGAGACATACATTCACTCATTCCCACTCAATAGTACCAGGTGGCTTTGATGTCACGTCATAGACAACGCGGTTGACACCTTTGACCGCATTGATAATACGGGTCGCGGTACGCGCCAAAAATTCGTGGCTAAAGCCATAGCTTTCGGCGGTCATGCCATCGCTGGAGGTCACCGCCCGCAACGCACAGACATATTCATAAGACCGCGCATCGCCCATCACGCCCACGGTTTTGACAGGCAACAAAACGGCAAAAGCCTGCCAGATGTCGTCATATAGTCCAGCTTTACGAATTTCGTCTAGATAAACAGCATCAGCCTCGCGCAAAATATCCAGCTTTTCCGGCGTAATCTCGCCAGGCACACGAATGGCCAGCCCCGGGCCCGGAAATGGGTGCCGCGATACCAGCACTTCGGGCAAGCCCAGCTCGCGCCCCAGATTTCTTACTTCATCCTTGAACAATTCGCGTAACGGTTCGACAAGATCAAGCTTCATATTATCAGGCAAGCCGCCGACATTATGATGCGATTTGATCGTGACATCGGAACCGCCTGCGGCCGAAATGCTTTCAATCACATCGGGATATAGCGTGCCTTGTGCCAGAAACCGTGCGCCATCAATCTTCTGGGCTTCTTCGTCAAAGACTTCGATAAAGCTACCGCCAATGATCTTGCGTTTTTGCTCGGGGTCGGACACCCCTGCCAGCCGTTCAAGAAACATGTCCGATACATTTCGATGGATCAACGGGATATTATAATGCCCGCCAAACAGGCTGACCACCTCTTCGGCTTCGCCTTTGCGCAGCAATCCATGATCGACAAATACACAGGTCAGTTGATCGCCAATCGCTTCATGAAGCAACACCGCCGTTACCGAGGAATCAACGCCGCCCGACAGGCCGCAAATGACCTTGCCATCACCAACCTGTTTGCGGATAGCTTCGATTGAACGGGACCGATAGGCCGCCATCGACCAGCTTCCCGAACAGCCACATATATCCAGCGCAAACCGGCTAAGCACCTTATCACCATCCTTTGTATGCACGACTTCGGGATGAAACTGGACACCGTAATAATGTCGACTTTCATCAGCCACCGCGGCAAAAGGCGCGCCATCGGATTTACCAACGACACGAAAACCATCAGGCAAGGCAGCGACATGATCGCCATGACTCATCCAGACAGTATGTGCAGTGCCTTTGTCCCACAGGCCGTCAAACAAGGCGCAATGTTCCGTCACATCAAGCTCAGCACGGCCAAATTCGCGGCTGGTGCCTGGTTCAACGCGCCCCCCCAATTGCTGGCACATCGTCTGTTGGCCATAACAAATGCCAAGAACGGGTATCTGCATATCAAACACGATTTGTGGCGCGCGCGGCGTATCTGCCATAGCCACCGAATTGGGCCCTCCAGACAGAATAATGCCCTGCGGCGCAGCAGCGCTGATATTTTCGGGATCTGTCGTGCATGGCAAAATTTCGGTATAGACACCTGCCTCGCGAAGCCGCCGTGCGATCAGCTGTGTTACCTGCGATCCAAAATCGATGATCAGGATTGTATCTGCCATGTTATGCCCTTTATGTCTTGCTACTTGCTTGTTCCATCTATGCCGCACCGATTAACGTAACCGCGCTTGTATGATAGCAATAAAAACCCATCCGTATTATCGCGGCCCCGATCAACGTAGCCGCGCCTGTATAATCGCAACAAAAAACCCATCCGTATTATC